>NZ_JBAURI010000946.1:0-2032 GCF_049581145.1 Bradyrhizobium sp. | reverse complement strand
TTGCGGAAGATCGCGCCACGCCCGCCTATCTCGACGGCTTCGTGAAGGCCGAGATCGCGAAATGGGCGGTGCTGATCAGGGCCAGCGGCATCAGCATCGACTAGCAGAGCGTTTCCGAAGTCCTGATCATAAGAAACGAAGGCGTCAGCTCAAGCTTCCGCATCGGCCGGCGTGGGAAAGCAGGCTTTCCGCGGGTACCCGGAGATGTCGTTGGGCGAATGAGGGGCCGAATCGAAACGAATCGGACCCGCGCTTGCGAAATAGCGAAACACTTGTAGTCTTGCCCGGATGGTTGTGGTCGTCTTGGCAGCACGACAGGCGTCCGCTACGCCCGGACGTTCGATGACATGTTTTCCGCCTGCGCTCCAGGACATCTCCCAAGGGAAGAAGGTCCGATACACGCGGGAGGCGGGCGTCGACCTCGAGCCGTTCCCACCGTTCGCCCCCGCGGCGAGGTCATTCTCCGAGTTGAAGTTCCAAGCCGATCAGGACAGCGAGCATGTTCGTCTCATTCTTCCCCCGACCAAATCTGTTCTTTCCGTCGTCAATTCTTTGGACGGCGTTGGCAATGGCGGTTTGGTATGGGTTTGCCAGCAATCTCGTTCAAGGCCCGGAAGCCCAGGTCGGGCTGGCCACGTTCTGGTCGGCGCCGGACTTGTGGTTCGATCTCTATTTTGCACTCGCCGTTGCGATCTTCGCGGCTGGATGGATGCTATTTGCCCCGCACCCCTGGGCGACCTGGTCCATTCTCGGCTCCGGGCTGATCCTGTTCACCTCCTATTTTCAGGTCGAGGTCTCAGTCGCGATCAATAGCTGGTATGGACCGTTCTACAACCTCGTCCAGGCCGCGCTTTCGAAGTCAGCGCCGGTCACGACCGGGCAGTTCTACAGTGAATTGTCGACCTTTGCCGGCATCGCGCTCGTGGCCGTCGTGGTCGGCGTGCTGACGCGCTTCTTCGTCAGCCACTACATCTTCCGCTGGCGCACTGCGATGAACGATTTCTATGCCGCCAACTGGCCGCGGCTGCGCACGATCGAAGGCGCCTCCCAGCGGGTCCAGGAAGACACCATGCGCTTTGCCAGCACCGTGGAAGGTCTGGGCGTCAATCTCATCAGCGCGGTGCTGACGCTGCTGGCCTTCTTGCCGGTTCTGATGAGGCTGTCCAGCGACGTCACGGATCTGCCTTTGGTAGGCTCGATTCCCTATCCGCTGGTGTTCGCTGCGGTCATCTGGTCGATCCTGGGCACCGGCGTTCTCGCGTTGATCGGCATCCGCCTGCCCAGAATCGAATTTCTCAACCAGCGGGTCGAAGCGGCCTATCGCAAGGAGCTCGTGCTCGGCGAGGATGATCCGGCGCGCGCCGATCCGCCGACATTGAGCGTGCTGTTTGGCGACATTCGCAGGAATTACTTCCGGCTCTATCTGAACTTCATGTACTTCAATGTCGGGCGGATCGTCTATTTGCAGACCGACGTCATCTTTCCTTACGTCCTGCTCGCGCCGACGATCGTGGCGGGCAAGATCACCCTCGGCGCGATGAACCAGATACTCAACGCGTTCACGCAAGTGCGAACCTCATTTCAGTATCTCGTCAATTCGTGGAGCACGATCGTCGAACTGATCTCGATCTATCAGCGGCTGCGGGGATTTGAGGCAGAGATCTACGGTGAGCCACTGCCGTCTATCGAGACCCAAAAGGACCCAGCCTCGTGATCCGCGTCCATTGGTGCTGGTCGTGTGAAAGGACCTGCCGGTCCGCTCGATGCAGCAATTCGTCGCCTGCGCCAAGGCGAATGCGGACAAGATGCAGTTTGCCTCCGCCGGCACCGCGCGAAACGGACGTCTCAACGCCCTTTCCCCATTTATGCATCATCCAAACATCATTCCGATTTTCAGAAATTATCCTTGACGCTCACCCCAAATCACCTGCATAGTCCCGCCATCCTGTCCCACAGAGGGGCGTTCCGGATCGTCCAGAGACGCGGGGCAGGATGCGGTGGACGCGGCAGCGTCAGGCGTGACACGTGATGG
>NZ_JBAURI010000945.1:0-1996 GCF_049581145.1 Bradyrhizobium sp. | reverse complement strand
ATCATCCCCGTCGCCTTACCGGCAACATTCACCCTCGCTGCCGCGATTGGAGCTCGTGCTCTTGCGAAGCAGGGCGTGTTGCCAACACGGCTTTCCGCCGTGGACGAAGCCGCATCGATCGACGTGTTGTGCTCGGATAAAACCGGAACTCTGACCCAGAATGAACTCACAGTCACAAGCGTTCGCCCACTGCCTGGATTCGACGAAGCACATGTTCTCGGGATGGCAGCACTGGCGAGCTCTGATGGAGGGCAGGACCCAGTCGATGCGGCGATCCGGCTTGCCGCGTCGCAGAAAACAGCGTCTGGCTTGCCAAAGCTGACCGTTTTCGTTCCGTTCGATCCGGTCAAGAAAACTTCGGAAGCAACCGCGACAGATGCAAAAAGCGGCTCAGAACGAATCATCAAGGGAGCTTTCACTGCGGTTGTCGGCCTCACCGCGCCCTCTCCCGCCGCGGCCGTTATCGCTGACGAACTCGAGAAGAAGGGCTTTAGAGTCTTGGCAGTCGCCGCGGGACCGGCTGCATCCAGCCGGATCATCGGATTGATTGCCCTCAGCGATCCGCCGCGAGCGGACTCAATCTCACTAATCTCAGAGCTGAACGGTCTCGGTGTGCGCACAGTGATGGTGACTGGTGACGCTCCGGCCACAGCTGCAATCGTCGCTCGCGACGTTGGATTGCAAGGTGCAATCTGCCCGGCCGGCAAACTGCCAGACGGCATTAAGCCAGAAGACTTCTCGGTCTTCGCAAGTGTTCTTCCCGAGGGCAAGTTTGACCTCGTTAAAGCATTTCAGAAGAGCGGGCATGCAGTTGGGATGTGTGGCGACGGGGCCAATGACGCGCCCGCCCTGCGCCAGGCTCAAATAGGGATTGCCGTCTCGACCGCAACCGACGTAGCCAAATCCGCCGCCGGTGTGGTTCTAACCAAGGCAGGCCTCGGCGGCATTGTGGCGGCCGTAAAAGAAGGCAGAGTCACCTTTCAACGCATTCTCACATACACGCTCAACTCGGTTCAGAAGAAGGTGTTTCAGGCGCTTTTGCTGGCGGTTGGCCTGGTCATCACGGGACACGCGGTGCTGACTCCGATGCTGATGGTCATTGTGATGATCACCGGCGACTTCCTTGCCATGTCGCTCACGACTGACCGAGTCCGGCCATCGAAGATGCCCAACTCCTGGCAGATCGGCCGAATCACGAGTGCCGGAGTGATGCTCGGACTCTGCTTCCTTGCGTTTTCGACGGCAATCCTGGCGGTGGGCAAATTTCAGTTGCACCTCGGCATTGAGTCACTTCAAACGCTGACCGTGGTTAGTATTGTGTTCGGCAGCCAAGCTACGACCTATGTCATTCGCGGACGCCAGCATCTCTGGGGTCTGCGCCCCAGCATCTGGCTTTTACTCTCTTCAGTAGCCGATGTCCTTATCATTTCGACTCTTGCAACCTTTGGAATCGCAATGGCGCCATTACCCCTCGCGGTCATAGCCGCCGAGTTTGGCGCCGCGGTTGCCTTCGGTGCAATGTTGGACCTGGTCAAGATTCCAGTCTTTGCTCGCCTCCGTATTTCTTGAATAACCAAGGCGCATCAAGCGCCTACCCGCATACGGCATACAGAGTTGAAGGGAAAAACATGAAGATCGCATTTCTTCATGCCAACCAAGACGATCTTCACCGAGCCGTTGCCAGTCTGCCCTCAAGCGGGGATAGCGGCAGCCCGAATGCGCTTCTTTGCGATCTCCTCGATCTCCGGCTCAGTCAACGCGGAGAGATCCACCATCTCGGTAGCGATAATACGCCGGAACGTCTCAGGATGATGATTCTTCAAATACTCGCTAAGGAAATTGACAGCGCTGCTCTTGCCTGTTGCATGACCGATGAGGGTGATCGATTCCGCATGGACAAGATCCGTTGCAATCTCTTCGTAGTACGATTCTTCCTCTGGAACATGATCTCCCTTGTAGTGGGCTTCCTTCCGATGGATCAGATGATGTTGAAAGC
>NZ_JBAURI010000944.1:0-8597 GCF_049581145.1 Bradyrhizobium sp. | reverse complement strand
GGACCGATGGGGCATCGACGTCGCGATGTCCGGTTCGCAGAAGGGCCTGATGACGCCGCCAGGGCTCGGCTTCGTCGCCGCCAATGACCGCGCCCAGGCCGTGCACATGAAGGCGGACATGCGCACGCCCTATTGGGACTGGACCGAGCGCGAGGGCGTCGAGCACTACCGCAAATATGCCGGCACCGCTCCGATCCATCTCCTGTTCGCGCTGCGCCAGGCCATCGACATGCTGTTCGAGGAAGGGCTCGACAACGTGTTCGAGCGCCACCGGCTGCTGGCCGAGGCGGTACGCCGCGCGGTCGCGGTATGGGCCGAGGGCCAGGTGCTCGGCTTCAACGTCGCCGACGCCGCCGAGCGCTCCAACACCGTGACGACCGTTACGATGTCAGGCGGTACCAGCCCGGCGCCGCTGCATCGGTACGCCAAGGAGAAATGCGGCGTGGTGCTCGGCGTCGGCATCGGCGAACTGGAAGGCCAGGCCTTCCGCATCGCCCATATGGGCCATGTCAATGCGCCGATGATCCTGGGCACGCTCGGCGTGATCGAAGTCGCCCTCAACGCGCTGCAGATCCCGCACGGCAAGGGCGGCACCGAAGCCGCCATCGACTGGCTCGGCGAAAGCGTGAGCCCGTGAAAACAACATCGGTCCCGTAGGGTGGGCAAAGGCGCCCTTGCGCCATGCCCACCCTCCGCGCATCCCCAGAGATGGTGGACACGCCTCCGCCATCGCTTCACGCGAGCGACGGCGCAAGCTTTACCGACCCCACGGACTACGGACTCGTGTGAGATCAGCGACGGCTCGCTCCCCGTCATTGCGCGCGGAATCTCGATCCGACGTCCCCGCGCTCCCGAAGCCCTCACGGCTCACGACCGCCGGCGTCGACCCGGTAGGCCGCGACCTGTGCCCTCAGCCGCTCGGTCGACGCGGTCGGCGCGTTGCGATCGACGGCATGGCTGCCTTCCGTGATCCAGGACAGCACTTTCCGATCGATCGTCGGCGAATGATGCACCACGTCGAAATAGTTGTTCTGGTCGTGCGTCACCTCCTGCGCGTCGCGGAAGTCATAGAGACGGACATTGGGAAGCTGCGTCAAGCGGCGGCCGGCATAGGCAGTGAGGTCGTAGACGATCTGCAGCGTCGCGGGCGAGGCATCCCGCATCGCCACGAAGTGCAGGATCGAGTAGGGAGGAAAGTAGACATCGAATCTGACATCCGGATGCTTCGCGATCAGATCCAGCGCGTCGCGATCGAAGTTGCGAACCATGGCGGCATAGTCGTAGCCCGCGCCGATCTCTTTCGGATGTTTCAGATAGTGCTCGAAGGAGGCACGCGCCATGGCGGCATTATAGGTCGCTGCCAGATCGAGTTGATCTGGAAGCGTATTGATCCGATCGACGTCGTCTTGATGGAATTTGAGGTACTGAGCCGCGGCCAATCCGTGCGCGACAGTTTGCAAAGGCTTGAGGCCGCGGAGCACGATCCAAACCGACTCGCGCGCCATATCGAGGCTGAAGAGATATCCCGCGATCCCCTTCGCATTCATGCGGTAGAGGTTGGCGGGCAGATAGGCGTCGGAGTCGGCATCCGGGGCGTCACGGAAAATCCAGTCGTCCATTTCCCAGATCACGCGCCGGGGACGACGGCGCAGCGCGGCGCGCAGGACGAAGTTCTGTTCGACCGAATTCGAGCCGGAGATCGCAAGCTTCAGGGAGTGGACGCCGAATTGCCGGTCAATGTCGCTTTGGCGAAAATGGATCGCGAGCGACGTCCCCATCAGGATGGTATCGAAGTCCTGACTTCGAATCAGCCCGGCATCCTGAAGCCGACTGTCATCGGAATACCAGGGACGGCCCGGTTCGGAGTGTCCAAACAGCCGCAGCGGATCCACGACGAAATTGAGCGACGCGACCGTGATCGCGGTGGCCAGGGCGGCGCACAGCAAGCGGATGATGTTCGTATACGGCGAGCCCATCAGAACCTGAAATAGATGAATTCGCTGTGCTGCTGGATTCCGAGCATGCCAAAGCCAAGGACCGCCCCGGCCGCATAGATGAGCGCCGGCCTGCGCAGCCACTGGTCGAGGCCGGCGCCCACGGTCCTGTCGTGGTGATCGTAACCCATGATCTCTTGCGTATTCGGCGCGCACCATGCCAGCAGCGCATAGAGGCCGATCACGGCGGCAGCGAACATCTCGCGGTAGCCGAGCGCAACGCGCGCCGGGTCCACCATCGCCGCCAGGATCAGGAGCGCCGACGACAGGCTGTCGGCGCGGAAAAACACCCAGGCCACGACTACCGCCGTAAACGTCAGAGCGAACGCGGCGAGATTGCCGGGCCACGCGAGGCGCGGCGCGAGAATCGGACAGAACCTGTTCCAGGCATGGTTGATGCAGAGATAGGCGCCATGCAGCGTCCCCCAGGCGACAAAGGTCCAGGCGGCGCCGTGCCAGAGGCCGCCGAGCACCATCGTGACCATCAGGTTGAGGGTGCGCCGCGCCGTCCCATGGCGGTTGCCACCGAGCGGAATATAGAGATAGTCGCGCAGGAACTGCGACAGCGTCATGTGCCATCGGCGCCAGAAATCGATGATGCTGGCGGCCTTGTACGGCGAATCGAAGTTGAGCGGCAGAAAGATGCCGAACATCAGCGAGATTCCGATCGCCATGTCGCAATAGCCGGAGAAATCGAAATAGAGCTGGAAGGTATAGGCCAGCGCGCCGATCCAGGCCTCTGCGAAATTCGGCGGCGCGGGGCCGAAAGCAAGCGCCACGAACGGCTGGATGCCATCGGCCAGCCAGGTCTTCTTGAACATGCCGATGGCAAAGATCATCAGGCCGCACAGGATCAAATGAGCGTCGGGACGCGCGGTGCCGTCGCGCTCGAACTGCGGAATCATGTCCTTGTGATGCAGGATCGGTCCGGCGATCAGATGCGGAAAATAGCTGACGAACAGCGCATAATACGGCGCCGCGTAATGCGCGACCTTGCCCCTGTAGGCGTCGACCAGGAAGGCGATCTGGGTAAAGCTGTAGAAGGAGATGCCGACCGGCAGCAGGATGTTCGTCGCGAAGGACGTCGAGAACAGCGCATCGAGATTGGCGGCGAAGAAGCCGGCATATTTGAAGACGCCGAGGATCAGGAGATCGCCGCCGACGCCGGTCGCGAGCACGATCGATCGCAGCCCCGGGCGCAGTTTCCTGGCGATCAGCAGCCATCCGATGGCGTAGTTGAACGCGATCGAGGCGAGCAGCAGCGGCACAAACTGCCAGCCGCCGAATGCGTAGAAGACCAGTGATGCCAGCGCCAGCCAGAGCGCCGCCGCATGATTGCCCAACCGGCCGATCGCGAAATAACCGAGCAGGACCGCCGGCAGGAACAGGAAAATGAACGGAGTGGAGTTGAACAGCATGACCCTTGCCCGGCGGCGCCGGGAAAGCCTAACCATACAAGCCGCAGGTCAACAACCCACGCGCGTCTGGAAATCGGGCGCGTTTGCGCCGATATAGGGACGATGGCGAAACAGCGCCGCAAGAACACGAACAAGAACAAGATCAAGGCCCAGATCAAGACAGAGATTAAAACTAGGACAGAGTCCAGCCAACGAGGATGACGTGACCCAGGCCAACAGCAAGACAGCTTCCCAGTCACCGCCGGTGGCGCCGCGCCGGCAGCATTGGTTCAGCCGGCACGGTATCACCGTGAGCGACGACTATGCCTGGCTGAGGGACGAGAACTGGCAGGAGGTGCTGCGCGATCCCGAGGTGCTGAACGGCGATATCAGGAGCTATCTCGAGGCGGAGAACGGCTACACCGAGAGCCTGCTCGGCCATACCGGAGCCTTGCAGAAGACGCTGGTTGCGGAAATGCGCCGGCGGATCAAGGAGGACGATTCCAGCGTGCCGTCGCCGGACGGGCCTTACGCCTATTTCCGCAAATTCCGCGAAGGCGGCCAGCACGAGCTGTTCGGCCGCATGCCGCGCGGCGGCGGCGACGCCACCATCGTGCTCGACGGCGATGCGCTGGCGGCGGCGCATGACTATTTCCGGTTCGGCGGCAGCCGGCACTCGCACGACCACAAGCTCGTGGCCTGGAGCGCCGACGTCAAGGGCTCGGAATATTTCACGATCCGGGTGCGCGACTGGGACGGCGGCCGCGACCATGATGATGTCGTGGAGGAGACCGACGGCGGCGTGGTGTGGAGCGCGGACTGCAAGGGCTTCTTCTATGTCAAGCTCGACGACAATCATCGGCCGATGCAGGTCTGGCGCCATCGGCTCGGCACGGCGCAGGCCGACGACATCCTGATCTACGAGGAGCAGGATGCCGGCTGGTTCACCCATCTGCATGAGAGCACCAGCGGACGGTTCTGCGTCATCGCCGGCGGCGACCATGAAACCTCCGAGCAGCGGCTGATCGATCTGGCCGACCCCGATGCCGCGCCGCGCCTGATCGCCCGCCGCGAGACCGGCGTGCAATATTCGATCGCCGACCGCGGCGACGAGCTGTTTATTTTGACCAATTTGGACGGCGCCATCGACTTCAAGATCGTCACCGCGCCCTTGGCTTCGCCCGCGCGCGAAAACTGGCGCGATCTGATCCCGCACCGCGCCGGGACCTATATCATCGATCACGATCTCTATTCGGGCCATCTGGTGCGGCTGGAGCGGGCCAACGCCCTGCCCGCGATCGTGATCCGCGATCTCACCTCCGGCGAGGAACATGCCATTGCTTTCGATGAAGCGGCTTATTCGCTCGACACCATGGGTTCCTACGAATTCGACAGCACCAATCTGCGCTTTTCCTATTCGTCGATGACGACGCCGTCGGAGGTCTATGACTACGATATGGCGACGCGGACGCGAACGTTGCGCAAGCGCCAGGAGATTCCGTCGGGCCATGACCCGGCCGACTATGTCACCACCCGCATCATGGCGACCTCGCATGACGGCGCCGAGGTACCGATCTCGCTGCTGCACCGGCGCGATTTCAGGCGCGACGGCCGCGCGCCGCTCTTGCTCTATGGCTATGGCTCCTATGGCATGGCGATGCCGGCGTCGTTCAATGCCAACCGACTGTCGCTGGCCGATCGCGGCTTCGTCTACGCGATCGCGCATATCAGGGGCGGCACCGACAAGGGCTGGGGCTGGTATCTCGACGGCAAGCGCGACAAGAAGACCAACAGCTTCGACGATTTCGCAGCCTGCGCCCGCGCGCTGTGCGAGGCGAACTATACGGCTGCAAAGCGCATCGTCGGCCATGGCGGCAGCGCCGGCGGCATGCTGATGGGCGCGGTCGCCAACCGCGCCGGC
Organism: Bradyrhizobium sp.; assembly: GCF_049581145.1. GTDB lineage: Bacteria > Pseudomonadota > Alphaproteobacteria > Rhizobiales > Xanthobacteraceae > Bradyrhizobium. The sequence goes on along the minus strand of NZ_JBAURI010000944.1, from coordinate 3,285 downwards.
GAGCTGTTTGCCGGCATCGTCGCCGAGGTGCCGTTCGTCGACGTGCTCAACACCATGCTCGACGACACGCTGCCGCTGACGCCGCCGGAATGGCCGGAATGGGGCAACCCGATCGAGAGCGAAAAGGATTTTCGCACCATCCTTGCCTACTCGCCCTACGACAATGTCGCGGCCAAGGATTATCCCGCGATCCTGGCGATGGCAGGATTAACCGATCCCCGCGTCACCTATTGGGAGCCGGCGAAATGGATCGCGCGCCTGCGCGCCACCATGACCGGCGGCGGCCCGGTGCTGCTGCGCACCAACATGGGCGCCGGCCATGGCGGCGCCTCCGGCCGCTTCAACCGCCTCGACGAAGTCGCGATCGTCTATGCGTTCGCGTTGTGGGCCGTCGGGATGGCGGACAAGGGTGCGGTGTGAGTCGGCATGTCCCGGACGCGTGCCAAGTGCTTGTATCGTCGTACCGGATCTGCACTCGCTGACGTTCGCTTGTCCGGGACGACGCGGATTTTTTGAATTGACCGCTCACCGCCCCATCTTCTGCCGCCACACCGCGAAATCCTTCAGGGTCTGCTCGTCGGTGGCGGGATAGAGGCCGAAGATGCCGCGCCCGTTGCGCACCTCCGAGGCGACGAAATCCTCGAACGCGGTCATTTCGAGGGTCTCGTCGGCGATGTCGTCGGCGAGATGCGCGGGGATCACGATGACGCCGTCGGCATCGCCGAGGATGACGTCTCCGGGAAACACCGGCGCATCGCCGCAGCCGATCGGGCCGTTGATCTCGATCGCCTGGTGCAGCGTCAGGTTGGTCGGCGCGCTTGGGCGCTGGTGATAGGCGGGAAAGCCGAGCTTGGCGATCTCGGCGGAATCGCGAAAGCCGCCATCGGTCACCACGCCGGCGACGCCGCGCTGCATCAGCCGCGTTACCAGGATGGCGCCGGCGGATGCGGCGCGCGCGTCCTTGCGGCTGTCGACAACCAGCACCGCGCCGGGCGGGCAATCCTCGATCGCCTTGCGCTGCGGATGGGAACGGTCGCGAAAGACTTCTAGCCTGTTGAGATCCTCGCGGGCCGGCATGTAGCGCAAGGTGAAGGCCTCGCCGACCAGCACGGGCTGGTCTGGGCTGAGCGGGTGCACGTCCTGAATGCACTGGATACGCAAGCCGCGCTTGTACAGCGCGGTCGCGACCGTGGCGGTCGAGACGGATTTGAGCTTGTTGCGGGTGGCGTCGCTGAGTTTTGACATGGTTTTTATCCCCTTGTCGTCATTCCGGGGCGCCAACCGAACCCGGGTCTACTCGAATTCGGTCATTTCGAGGTTCCGGGTTCAAGGCTTCGCCTTGCCCCGGAACGACGGCGCCAACAACTAATAAATCGACGGCTCGCCCACCGGCGCGCCGAAGCCGGTTTCGAGAAAGTCAAAGTCACAGCCTTCGTTGGCCTGCCTGATGTGGTGCGAGAACATCCAGCCATAGCCGCGCTCGAAACGACGCTCCGGCGCTTTCCATTCGGCGCGGCGCCTTGCGAGTTCCGCTTCCGGCACATCGAGGCTGATGGTACGCGCCGCGACGTCGAGGGTGATGCGGTCGCCGTTCTTCACCAGCGCCAGCGGGCCGCCGACATAGGCTTCGGGGGCGACATGCAGGATGCAGGCGCCGTAGCTGGTGCCGCTCATCCGCGCGTCCGACAGCCGCACCATGTCGCGGACGCCCCGCTTCACCAATTTGGTCGGGATCGGCAGCATGCCCCATTCCGGCATGCCCGGGCCGCCCTGCGGCCCGGCATTGCGCAGGATCAGGACGTGGTCGGCGGTGACGTCGAGGTCGGGATCGTCGATGGCCTGCTTCATCGACGGATAATCGTCGAATACCAGCGCAGGGCCACTATGCCTGAGGAAGCGCGGCGCGCAGGCGGAGGGCTTGATGACGCAGCCGTCGGGCGCAAGATTGCCCCTGAGCACGGCGAGCGCGCCCTCCCGGTAGATCGGGCTGTCGACCGTGCGGATCACGTCATCATTATAGACCTCGGCGCCCGCGATGTTGTCCCCGAGCGTCTTGCCGGTCACGGTGAGGCAATCGAGATGCAGATAGTCGCGGATTCGGCTCATCAGCCCGGGCAGGCCGCCGGCATAGAAGAAATCCTCCATCAGATAAATATCGCCGGAGGGCCGCACATTGGCGATCACCGGCACCTTGCGGCTCGCGATCTCGAAATCGTCGAGCCCGATGTCATGGCCGGCACGGCGGGCCTGCGCGATCACGTGAATGATCGCGTTGGTCGAGCAGCCCATCGCCATCGCCACCGTGATCGCGTTCTCAAACGCGTGGCGGGTCTGGATCTGCCTTGGCGTCAGGTCCTCCCACACCATCTCGACGATGCGCCGGCCGCATTCGGACGCCATCCGGATGTGGCCGGCATCCGCCGCCGGGATCGAGGAGGCGCCCGGCAGGGTCATGCCGATCGCTTCCGCGATCGCTGTCATGGTCGAGGCGGTGCCCATGGTCATGCAGGTGCCATAGCTGCGGGCGATGCCGGCTTCGACATCGACCCAATCCTTGTCCGAGATCTTCCCGGCGCGCCGTTCGTCCCAATATTTCCAGGCGTCCGATCCCGAGCCCAGCGTCTTGCCCTTCCAATTGCCCCGCAGCATCGGCCCCGCCGGCAGGTAGATCGCGGGCAGGTTCACCGAGGTCGCGCCCAACAGCAAAGCCGGCGTGGTCTTGTCGCAGCCGCCCATCAGCACCACGCCGTCGACCGGATGGCCGCGCAACAGTTCCTCGGCATCCATCGCCAGCAGATTGCGATAGAGCATGGTGGTCGGCTTCAGCAGCGATTCCGACAGCGACAGCGCCGGCAGTTCGATCGGAAGGCCGCCGGCCATCAGGATGCCGCGCTTGACGTCGTCGACCCGCGATTTGAAATGCATGTGGCAGGGCTGCGCGTCCGACCAGGTGTTCAGGATCGCGATCAGCGGCCGGTCCTTCCACTCGTCCGGCGCATAGCCCATCTGCATCGCGCGGGAGCGGTGGCCGAAAGCCCGCAAATCGTCGGGCGCGAACCAGCGCGCGCTGCGCAGCGTTTGCGGCGTTTTCCTGATTTTTGCTTCGGCCATGACGACACCCGTGAGAAGACCTTTCTGGTCATCTCACAGGCAGTCCCGGTCGAGCAAGTCCCGTTCGGATGAGTCCCGGTCGAGCAAGTCCGGTCTTGCGGCTGTCCGGATCAGGCGGCGCTGCTGCTCGCCCGGTTCCGAAGGTTACGCGACGTTCCTCTTCGTCACCATCGT
>NZ_JBAURI010000943.1:0-1572 GCF_049581145.1 Bradyrhizobium sp. | reverse complement strand
CCAGAAGAATCCGTATTCGTAGTTCCCGACGGTCGAGATCGACGACACCACCAGGCGCCGCGACCGACGGACCTCGGTGTGTCCTGTGTTCATGTCGTTGTGCTTCCAGAGGATCCCGTAGTCCTCCTCGTGGATGCAGATGGCGTTCTCCACGACATAGGGGTGGCCGTGCTCGCTGGCGAAGGTTGCGTCCAGGTAGGTGATGGCCCCCAGGCAGTCACAGCCCAGGGCCAGCGAGTTGGCCATGCGTCCGAGCCCCCACTCGCCGACGTCGAAGGCGTTCTTCCATCCGTGGAGTGGTCCCGGGTCGCCGTAGGGGACGACCATTTCGCAGATCGAGGCCCGGTAGATGATGGGCCGGAAGCCACCGTCGTCGTAGCCGATGGTGTGAAGCACCAACCCTTCGAGGGGATCCATCGATACCCGCATGGACCATCCCTGCCACCTCAGGTGGTTGACGTCGAGGGTGAAGCTGACCCCCTCGGGTTGGACGATCTCCAGAGGTCGGAGGTCGGTGCGCAGCGGCTGGTTGTCCTCCGGCCGGTAGCTGCCGTTGCCCTCGGGCATGGGGACCACCCCGAGGTCGAGCACCTCGAGGACGATGCCCCGGGCCGCGTCCACGGTGGCCAGCACCCCCTCGACGGGTCGGGCGTAGCCGTTGTCCGAGGGCCGCTCACGGTAGTACGACAAGCACCGGGCGATCCGGCGACCCTCCTCGAGGGGATTGCCGAAGTCACCGGTCGGCCAGGGGTCGATCTGGACCTTGTCGAAGTCGGTGATACCACGACGCACCATGGCCTTCTGCCAGTCGGGGTCCTCCCGGAGGGCGATGGTGGCCCGGTAGGAGTCGTCGAACAAGAGGGCCGGTCGCACATCCTGGCGCTCGGTCCAGCGGACCACCTCGCCCTCGGGTAGGGCCACCACGGCCTCGATGAGCGACGCCTCGGGGCCCGGGACGATCAACAACTGGATCTGCCGTTCGACCTTGTCGCCGGGCCGGTGGGCGATGACGGCTTCCTTGCCCGGCTCGGCCAGGGTCACCGTGGAGAACAGGGCCCCGTCCCCGATCCGGCCGCTGTCCCGGACCACGGCCACCGCAGCCAGGATCTCGTCGGCCCGCAACGGCTCGAGCGGGTGACCGACGGCCGGGGACGGGACCGGCGTATCACCCATGGTGGCCGTCATCCCCGGTGATCTCGGCGTCTCCGGCGCCCGATCGACCGTTCCCCCTGGTTTTCGCCTCGCCCATGGTCCATCCTCCGATGCCGGCGCCGACCGACCGCATCCGGGCCCCGGCGATGCCAGGGCACAGTAGTCTCTGCGGCGATGAGAGAACGTACCTCGGCTCCGGTGCGGGGGGTGACGGGGCACGCCACCGTGGAGCCCGGTCGGCCCGCCATGATCATGGGCGGGACGGTGCGTACCTACGGTGAGCTCGACGACCGGGCCCGCCGACTGGCTTCCGTACTCGGGGACCTCGGTGCCGGCCCGGGCCGACCGGTGGCCACGGTACTGCCCAACGGGATCGAGATGTTCGAGGTGGCCACGGCGGCGGCCATGCTCAACGCCCCC
>NZ_JBAURI010000942.1:0-4700 GCF_049581145.1 Bradyrhizobium sp. | reverse complement strand
GCTCAGGTCCGACGAGGAGACGCGCGCGATCATTCTGGACGCGGCGCGGAGCGAGTTCGCCGCCGGCGGCTACGCCGCGACCTGCATGGAACAGGTGGCCCGGCGCGCCAGTGTTTCAACCAAGACGCTCTATCGGCTTATTCCAAACAAGGAGGCCCTGTTCGAGGCCATGGTGACGGACCGGATCGACCGGTTTGCGTCGGTGGTGAAGTTGCGTGGCTGCGAGGGCAGGGATATCGAAGCGGCCTTGACGGAAGCGCTGCGTGTGTGTGGTGAGCTCATTCTCGACGGCGAGGTCATCGCGATGCAGCGCATGATCATTGCCGACAGCGAGCGGTCCCCAGGGGTCGCCGAAACCTTCTACGACAAAGCGATCAGGCGAACCGAGGAGACGTTCGCCGGATGGCTAAGAGCGCAAGCCAGACGAGGCCTGCTCGATCTCGCTGATCTGGATGCCGCGGCGGTCGCCGGCATGCTGCTTGGCATGCTTGCATTCCAGCCGCAGCGTGCCGTGATGTTCGGCCGTCGGCCGCCGCCCAGCCGGCAGGAGATCGAAGCGCGCGCCAAAGCCTGCGCGCTCCTGTTTCTCGAGGGCACCGCCGTCGATGCGAGGGGACCTAAACCAGAAACCTGACGCCCAGCATCTTGCCGCGTCGCCAGATCACCTCGCAGGACCGGCGCTTGCCGGCATCGGCGAAGAAGGCGAGCTCGAAACGATCAGCGATGTCGGGGCTCGCCTGAACCACGACTTTCGCGCCTCTCGGCGACATGTCGAGGACCTGGCACTCGCAGTCGGCGCGGCCATTGGTGACGATCCAGGCCGGGATCGACCGGACCCTGGGGCCGGCAGTTTTGTCGGAATCACTCATCGGCAATGGGAGAACGGGAGCGGGGTCCCGTTCTTCCAATCCGTACGCGGTTACGCATTCATCATCTACAGCTTCTTCATCGCGTCGTAGACCGCAAAACTGTACGCGCCTTCCGGCTTCTTGGTGATCACGGGATCGGAGCCGCCCGCCATCAACGTGGCGACGGTGCGGTCGTAATCCTTGACGTCCAGCTTGCCGTCGGCATCGCCCAATAGCTTGGCGATCTCGCCCATCATGCGCCTCTGATCCTTCTCGGTCTTGGCGCCGGTCGAGTCATTGGCGAGGATGATCTTCACCGCCTCGTCTGGATGAGCCTTGGCATATTCCCATCCCTTCATCGACGCCTTGACGAACTTCGCCATCTTGGTGACGAAGGCAGGATCCTTCAGGTTCTTCTCCAGCACATAGAGTCCGTCCTCGAGCGTCGCGACGCCCTCGTCCTCGTATTTGAAGACGACGAGCTGGCTCGGCTTGAAGCCGCCATCGATCACCTGCCAGTATTCGTTATAGGTCATGGTGGAGACGCAATCGGCCTGCTTCTGCAGGATCGGATCGACGTTGAAGCCTTGCTTGATCACCTTGACGCCGCCGGCCGAGCCGTCGGTCTTGAAACCGAGCTTCGACATCCAGGACAGGAACGGATATTCGTTGCCGCCGTACCAGACGCCGATGGTCTTGCCTTTCAGGTCGGTCGGCTTCTTGACGCCGGTGTCGGCGCGGCAGGTCAGTTCGAGCCCAGACTTCTTGAAGGTCTGCGAGATGTTGACCAGCGGAACGCCCTTTTCGCGCGAGGCCAGCGCGGACGGCATCCAGTCGACGACGACATCGGCGCCGCCGCCCGCGATCACCTGCGGCGGTGCGACGTCGGGGCCGCCCGGCTTGATCGTGACATCGAGGCCGGCGTCCTTGTAAAAACCCTTCTCCTTGGCGACGAAATAGCCGGCAAACTGCGCCTGCGAAACCCATTTGAGCTGAATGGTCACGGGATCGGCGGCCTGCGCGCTGGTGAGCGCGAGGGCGGCCGTCAAACCCGTGGCCAGTGCGAGGATGTGCTTCATTGAGAACTCCAGATTATCGACCTTGCCGACCTAGGTCCGGTATGACGGATGCCAGAAAGTTGTCGCGCGTTCGGCCAGCGCGACAAAACCGTAGAAAGCCATTCCGGCAAGGGCTGCCAGCGCGATCTCCGCCCAGACCATGTCGATCGCCATGCGTCCGGCCTCGGTGGAGATGCGAAACCCGATGCCTTCCGTGGGTGTGCCGAAAAACTCTGCAACGATCGCGCCAATCAGCGCCAGCGTCGCGTTGATCTTGAGCGCATTGAAGATGAAGGGCAGCGCCGCCGGCAGATGCAGTTTTGTCAGGCTCTGCCGATGGCTGGCGGCGTAGGAGCGCATCAGGTCGCGCTCGATATGGCCGGACGCTGATAATCCAGCCATCGCGTTCACCAGCATCGGAAAGAATGTCACCACCGCGACGACCGCCGCCTTTGAGGGCCAGTCGAAGCCGAACCACATCACCATGATCGGCGCGATTCCGACCAGGGGCAGCGCGGAAAAGAAATTGCCGAGCGGCAACAGCCCGCGGCCGAGGAATTCAAAGCGGTGGGCGAGGATCGCGACCAGAAGTCCGGCGCCGCAGCCGATCGCATAGCCGATCAGCACGCCGCGAACGAAGGTCTGGACGAAGTCGGCGCCAAGAATCGGCAGTGACGAGACGAACTTCGCTCCCGCCGCGCTTGGCGACGGCAACAGCACCGGCGACACGCCAAAGCCGCGCACCGCCACTTCCCAGAGATAGAACACGGTCGCGCCGAACAACACCGGGACCAGCAGATTTAAGCCGCGTTGCCGGTTTTGCCGCAACTGGCGCGTGGCGGCCAGGTTGATGACGCCGACCGCGGCCGCGAGCCAGCAGGCGATCACGATCATCCAGAAACCGGCACCAGCCGATCCGGCGACGGCCGGGTCGCGCAGCAACGCGAGCGATGCCCCGCCGGACAGGAGCGCTGCGGCAAGCGCGGGCAGCGTCGCCCGCATGTCCGCAAGCCCGGCGGCGACCAGCAGCAACAGCCCGGTCCCGGCGCACGCGAATGCGATCGCCGTGCGCGACAGCAAGGCGGGCGATTGCGGGGCGCTCGGCAGCAGGAATGCAAGGGCTATGGCACCCGCGGCGAGCAGACATCCGAGCCGGATTTTGCGCGGGTCCATCAATGCGCTCCCATGCGGTGCGCCACGACACGTTCGACCACGGCGACGATCGCGATCAGGCCCCAGGACAACATCGCGGACGCGATCAGCGCGGCCCAGATCTGTACGGTCTGGCCGTAATAGGAGCCGGCCAGCAGCCGCGCGCCGATGCCGGCTTCGGCACCGGTCGGCAGTTCTGCGACAATGGCGCCGACCAGCGAGATCGTCACGGCTACCTTCAGGCTGGCGAACAGATAGGGCAGCGCTGACGGCCAGCGCAATTTCCACAGCATCTGGCGCGGCGTCGCCGACCATGTCCGCATCAGCTCGACCTGCAGCGGATCGGGCGAGGTGAAACCCTTCACCATGCCGATCGCGACCGGGAAGAAGCAGAGATAGGCCGAGATGATCGATTTCGGCAGCAGTCCCTGCAGGCCGAGCGCACCGAGCACCACGATGAAGATCGGCGCCAGCGCCAGCACCGGCACCATCTGCGAGCAGATGATCCACGGCAGCAGGCTGCGCTCCAGCACGCGGCTATGCACGATCAGCAATGCGAGCACGATGCCGAACAGCGAACCGAGCAGGAAACCGAGCACGGTCGCCGACAGCGTCACCAGGGAGTGGTAGACCAGGCTGCGAGGCGACAGCGGCGGATAGCCGAACACCTCGTCGACGAAGGTGGAGACCACCTGATGCGGCGCCGGCAATAGCGGACGTTCGGCATCCATCGTGCCCGAGAGCACGTCCATGATGGTGTAGGGCGTCTCCTCCCGCTCAAAGCCGTCGCGGACCAGCGCCCAGTTCATGGCGATCGCGGCCACGTACCAGATCGCGACCAGTGCCAGCAGCGTGGTTGCGATCGGCGCATAGCGTGCGACCAGCGGATGGCGGAGCGGCGCGCGCGGCGCCGGCTGGGCTATTGCCAGCGAGCTACTCCTCATAGGAGTGACCCGCGCGCAAGTCGGTGCGGACCCGTTGTGCGATCTTCAGGAACTCCGGCGTCTCCCGAATTTCCAGCGCGCGCTCGGGCGGAAAATCGGTATCGATGATATCGATGATGCGGCCCGGCCGCGGCGACATCACGACGATCTTGGTCGACAGGAACACCGCTTCGGGAATCGAATGGGTGACGAACAGCACCGTCTTCTCGGTGGTTCGCCAAAGCTGCAGCAATTGCTCGTTGAGATGGTCGCGCACGATCTCATCGAGCGCGCCGAACGGCTCGTCCATCAACAACAGCGCGGGGTCGAACGAAAGCGCTCTGGCAATCGACACCCGCTGCTGCATGCCGCCCGAAAGCTGCCAGGGAAATTTTCGCTCGAAGCCGGTGAGGTTGACGAGCGAGAGGTAGCGCTTGACCCGCTGCTGCTGCTCGGTTGCCGAAAATCCCATGATTTCCAGCGGCAGCTTCAGGTTCTTCTCGATCGTCCGCCACGGAAACAGCGCCGGCGCCTGGAACACGTAGCCATAGCTGCGCGCCAGCCGCGCCTTCTCCGGGCTCATGCCGTTGACCTGAAGGGTGCCCGACGAGGGCTGCTGCAGGTCGGCGATCACCCGCAGCATCGTAGTCTTGCCGCAGCCGGACGGTCCGATGAAGGAGACGAATTCGCCTTCCGCGACTTGCAGGCTGACATTGGAC
>NZ_JBAURI010000941.1:0-2481 GCF_049581145.1 Bradyrhizobium sp. | reverse complement strand
TGTCAAAAAAGCCTGGATCGCCGGGGAGAGCGCGAAGTAAGCCGTAAAGCCATTGCGCAGGGAATGTCGGAGTGTCTCCGCTGAACCTGTATGCTCGTGTGCGCTTTTGCTTTTGTTTTTATTGCACACGAGACCGCGGGTGCAGCGTGCACCCGGCATTCCCTGCGCCCTCGTTCTCGAGGCGCAAGACTTCCCAAGCAAAGCTCGGGCGACCAGCGCCGCGAGACCGTGAAACCGTATCTGCTGTTTGAAATTCAAGTTAATGAGCGTGGGCAGAGCGCAGCTGCGCCATGCCCACGGTGCCATCAAAAAGGTGTCGGGCGCAGGCATTTGCGCAACGCTCTCCGGCGGGCCAGGACCTGTCGATCCAATCGCGTCGCGGTTCATTTGAGGCAATTTCGCGAAGATGTCGGGCATTTGCCCGCTCGAACGCTTTTGACCTGCGGTCTATCTTCACGCAGTCGTGTGCGCGTCTGCGTAACAATTCTGACCCCGTTCCGTATCTTGGTCTGTCTCGTGTTGTCCTGGAGCGGTAGGTGCGCCTACGACGCGGGGACTGCGCGCCTCGGAATCAGCTGATCTGCGACCGCCAACCCGAAAGAGGACTGCCATGCGCCGAAGCCCCCTCCGCCTCTCGCTCGCTGCCGCCGCCGTCGGCGCGCTGGCGATCACGGCCTTCGTGGCCGGCCCCTCCCGCGCCGCGGAAGACGCGGTGATCATTCCGGCGCCTGCGGCCGACGTGCCGGCCACGGACGGCCAGCAGACGGTCGTCGTTTCCGGCGGCTGCTTCTGGGGCGTGCAGGGCGTGTTCCAGCATGTCGCGGGCGTCACCAGCGCCGTGTCCGGCTATGCCGGCGGCAACAAGTCCACCGCCAGCTATGAGACGGTCTCGACCGGCACGACAGGTCACGCCGAGTCGGTCCAGATCAAATATGACCCGAAAAAGATCAGCTACGGCAAGATCTTGCAGATTTTCTTCTCGGTCGCGCACGATCCCACCCAGCTGAACCGCCAGGGCCCGGATTCCGGGACGCAATATCGCTCGGCGATCTTCACCACCACCGACGAGCAGAAGAAGGTGACGGACGCCTATATCGCCCAACTCAACGCCGCCAAGGTCTACCCGAAGCCGATTGTCACCAAGGTCGGGCCGCTGCAGGGGTTCTATCCGGCAGAGGCCTATCATCAGGACTACCTGACGCTACACCCGAACCAGCCCTATATTGCGTATAACGACCTGCCGAAGGTCGAAAATCTCAAGAAGATCTTTGCGGACAACTACATCGAGAAGCCGACGCTGGTGGGCGACCTGAAGGCCACCAACTGAAGGGCGAGAAACGGAGGACCGATGGCCGAGATCAAAACCACTCAATTCAAGACCAGGGCGGATAGGGTCGAGAAAAGCGACGCCGAATGGCGGGCCGAACTGACGCCGATGCAGTATGCGGTGCTGCGCGAGAAGGCGACCGAGCGGCCGTTCTCCGGCGAATACGAGCATGAGCATCGGCCGGGCAGCTATATCTGCGCCGGTTGCGGGCAGACGTTGTTCGAATCGGATGCCAAATTCGATTCCGGTTGCGGCTGGCCCAGCTTTACCCAGCCGGCGACCGAGAGCCACGTCGACGAGGAGCGGGATTTCAGCCACGGCATGATCCGGACCGAGGTGCTGTGCTCGAAATGCAGCGGGCATCTCGGCCACGTCTTCAACGACGGGCCGGGTCCGACCGGCCTGCGCTACTGCATCAACTCGGCGGCCCTCAAGCTGCAGCCGAAATAGTGACGCGCGCTTCCGGCTTGGAACAGTACGGCGGATTGTGCTTTGCTGGGACAGGGGGGGTGGCGAGCTCGGCTCGTTCGCCGCCCGCTAGCGGGAGGCTGTCATGACGCTCGGGACGATTCTGATCATTTTGGTGATCATTTTTCTGTTGGGCGGCGTCAGCGGCAGATTCGGCGGCTATGGCTATGGCCTGGGCCATTCGGGAATCGGCCTGGGCGGGGTGATTCTGGTTGTATTGATCGTATTGCTCCTGCTCGGAAAACTTTAGGAGCAATAAGATATTGAAAAATAAAGGCTTATTCGAATATTCAAGAATCGGTTCCAGATTCATGATGAGCGTCGAGGGGATTCGCAATTTTGTCAAATCAGCCTATATTAGGGGGTGAAATGACAAGGCACGGAGCGCCGCCGGTCGCGGCCTGCCGTCCGTAAAAACCCCCGTCCGCCGCCTCGCGCTAGCGACAAGCCTAAGATAAGAGGTCCTCGACCATGCGTACGTTCAACTTCAACACCTCCGCCGAGCTTTTCCCAGCCGCGATCCGCAAAAAGAAACGTGCGGGCTTTGCCTACCGTCGGTTTGGGACCGCGGCCGAGGCGGTTCGCTTCGCGATGGAGGAATTGCCGGCGGACTCGCTGAACGGCGCCTATCTGCAAGTCGAGGAAGCACGCTTCGACCAGAGCGGCATTCGCACCTTGTATGAGAG
>NZ_JBAURI010000940.1:0-2102 GCF_049581145.1 Bradyrhizobium sp. | reverse complement strand
ATAAGAACCCGCCCTGCCATCACGTGTCACGCCTGACGCTGCCGCGTCCACCGCATCCTGCCCCGCGTCTCTGGACGATCCGGAACGCCCCTCTGTGGGGCAGGATGGCGGTCATATGCGGGTGATTTGGGATGGGTGTCAAGAACAATTTCTGAAAATCGGAATCGCTGTTCCGGATCATGCCTCTCCATCAACACGGCCGGATCCTGTGTTCATGGTCCGTGTGCAGCGCCGATTTTCGGAGCTGGGGGCTCAGGATGAGATCTGAGGGTGTGACAATGACAGTTTTCAAGGAATCGGTCGTCTAGCGCCCGTCTAGCGCCTGCACCGCGCCGGGCAATCGGGGCTGCATGCGTCCCGGCACCTTCCCAAAACAACGCCGCCGTGCGGAGTCGTGCCCTGTCGAGCCATTGCCGATATCAGGCCAATCGGCTAAAGGAAGTGCTCACGCACCCGTAGCTCAGCTGGATAGAGCGTTGCCCTCCGAAGGCAAAGGTCACACGTTCGAATCGTGTCGGGTGCGCCATTTCGGTGCAGACCTGGGCTCGCCAAAAACCGCCGTTTTTGCGCTTGAAGCGGCGACGAGTGTGCGCAGCAGTTCGCTTTCGAGCCCATGATGCGAAGCTCTTGCGCGTCGACCTCGATGCGCTGGGCGAGCGCGCGGAGATGGTCACGGCGGTAGCCGCCACCCTCGCTCCTCATACCTTTCCGGGCAGCCCTGGCAAGGACCTTTACCGCCTGCGGGGTGATCGCCGGTCCCGAGCGGTTCAACGCCTCCTCGGCCCGCTCTGCGTCAACGCGGGCCTGGTCACGCGTGGCCTTCAGCTCGGCAATCCGGTCCTTCAGCATCGGGTTCGCGAGCTCGGCGACGCCGCTCTCGATGGCGTCGTAAAGCCGCTTGAGCCGCGCCTTGCTTGGCATCCCGGCGCTGCCCGCCCGCGAGCTGTTGCAGATCGATCCGGCTTTCTGACGCCGTCTACCCTCGCAGACCCCTAGAGGTGCTGCTTCTGCATGAAAGCGATGATGAGCCGCGCCACTTCGTCGGTTGCCTCGTCGAAGATGAAGTGACCGGCATCCAGCTGATGGACCTCGGCGTCCGGCACATCGCGCCTGAAGGCGTCGCCGCCCGCTGCGATGAACGAGGGATCGTTCCGTCCCCAGACCACCAATGTCGGTGGCTTATGCTCGCGTAGCCACGCCTGCCAGGCAGGATATGACGCGACGTTCGTCCGGTAGTCGTAGAGCAAAGCCGCCTGAATCTCGCGCTGACCGGGCTGCTGGAGGTGCGCGAACTCATCGGTCCAGGTATCCGGGTTGTAACGCTCGGGATGTGATGTGCCCGAGGTGTGCCGCTGCTCGGTTGCCGCCAAGGACACGAAAGCCTCGAAGACCTCGGGATGCTTCGCCGGATCCTCCCAATATTTCCTGATTAATGCCCACTTGGGGCCGAGCCCCTCTTCGTACGCATTGGCGTTCTGAACGATGAGCGCCTGCACCCGGCTAGGGCGCGCCGCCATCACGCGAAAGCCGACCGGACCGCCATAGTCGTGAAGGTAGAAGCTGGCTTTGTCGATCTTGAGCTTGTCGAGGAACGCCGTCGTCGTCTTCGCCAGGTTGTCGAACGTGTATGTGTAAGACGACGGCGGAGGAGCCTCGCTGTGACCGAAGCCCGGAAAGTCCGGCGCCACCAGATGATACCGGGTCGCCAGCAGCGGAATCAGCGGATCGAACTCGCGCGACGACGAGGGAAAGCCGTGAAGCAGGACGATCGTCGGCGCATCCGTCGGACCGGCCTCGCGATAGAATATCTTCAAACCGCCGACTTCGACACGGTTGTAGGTCGTCGTCGCGTTCGTCGCAGGCTCGGCGTGAGCAACGCCGGCCGCCACTGATGCTGCAGTCACCATTGCCAGGATCCTCCTCATGTTGATCTCCTTTCAGACGTGACGTGATTGCTTTTCAACGACCTGCCGATCGGCCGATCGCGAGGCCCCCCGGGCGCCTCTGCTGTTTCCTGCGAATTGCCGGTGAGACGAGGGCGATTTTCTTTCGCTGCTCATGACGAGCCTCCGGGTCGTATTTGGGTACTTGAGGAAGCGGCC
>NZ_JBAURI010000939.1:0-3001 GCF_049581145.1 Bradyrhizobium sp. | reverse complement strand
AGTTACGCGTGCCGCCTGCTCGTCCGCACGCGTCTAGCGTGACCGGCTGTGAGCCGCCCAGCCGATCGGCGTTCACAGATTTCGTCGCATCACGTTCAACGCCCGCAACTATGACGCGCAACTACTCGTCTGGGCCGCCGGGCGGTAGACTTATGGGGTGATTAGGCTTTAAGTGCTCGGGCGTAAAAGGAGCCGTTGCAAACCTCACATAATGGCACGTCCAGTCCAAACATGCTTTTTCCGTGCCGAAAGTATGAAGATATTTGGCGCGGACATGTCCCCCACCTAATCGCGGATTTTCAACAAACGTATATCGCTCCCTTTCATCCGTCCGTTCGCGCCAAACCGTCTCCCCGGGTATGAAGTAACGCATTTTTTTGTCGCCCCATCGATAAATGCGCAAGGCAACGTCAGAATCGACCTGACAAAAACACCCCGCAAACGACTCCGAGCCAACCAGACTGAAGATCGCCGCTAACATTAATAGTTTGCGTCTTCCCATATTTCACCCCCCCCCAATACGCGATTTTTCTCTCGGGGCGACCGGCTGTTTGGAAAATGCAGTTAGCCCCGCAATCGAATATCGATTATCGCAACGGCATTCGCGCAATTTAAAGGCGAACCTGCGGCACGAATTGATCAAGTTGGTCGGTGCAGCGGTGTTTGTTCGCAGCCCGGCGCAAGGCCCTCGCCACCTGAAAAACATTCCGGGATTATGATGCAATATCTCAACACAAGAAGAGTCGCACGGATCGATGAGCGTTGGCAACCAAGAACACTTTTGGGCGCAATCGTCGGCTATGTAGAATTGTCGCGGCGGCGTTTTTCCCGCGCTTCCATCCGCAGTTGCTCTCTACGCTGCCTGTTCGCGGCCAGCGCTGCAGCCTGTGCGACACTCGGGTCAACCGTCGACACCCGCCCCCGATTGCCGGGCTGCGTCGAGCCAAAGCCGCGTCCCGGTGCTCGTATGCGACATGCTTCAATCATCTTCCAGAGATCGGCAGGCGTTGTGAAGTGCGTTCTACCGATCTTGAAGATGGTCAGCCTGCCCCGCGCGTGTTCCGCCCGAAGCGATGCGACAGTAATTGAACCTTCGGGCTGGAACAGACGCGCCGCTTCACGAGCGTTATCGGCTGCCCCGGCGGGATATCGTGCAGTGTCATCGCCACCCTCCATTGGTTTCGAGGGGGAGCATTATGCACAAGAACTCTGCGAGGAACGTGAGGTCTGTCGGCTCACTGCGGTTATTTGTGCCGCGGTCGCGCTGGCCCTTTGCAAACCCGTGACCAGCCGCGATCCCGAGCATTAACGCGTAGCCCATAACGACAGAGAGCAGCATCGCTGCTGCTCCCTTGATTGCAATTGTGGGGATGTGCGCCACAGCGAGAAGGTAAGGGGCACCCCAAGCCCCATCGCGATGGCAAACAGTTCAGCCGCTGATACCGTAGCGTTTTCTCAGTTGTGCGGCCTTGTCCTCGGGGGCGAGCGGCTTCCCGAGTTTGCTCACGCGCAGGGTAACGGTCGACGCCATGTTGTCGACGATCTTCTCCCGCACTTCGTACACCTCCCCTGTCTGGCATCGCCGGACCTGATAGCCGTGATGTACCGACCACGGTAGTTCACACGTGCGGATCATAAACGTCGGATGCGTCGTCGAGACACCCGGTGATAGTTCCACGTCGATCGCACCGCGCATGTAGCGGTTCTCGCCAAGCGCGAGCGCGTATGGCGCCCGGTACACTGCGTTCACCGTCACGGGGCCTAGGAACGTATCAGGTGTGGCCTGAAAGTTCGGCGTGCGCGTCATCGGAATGATTGTCACGAGTTCTGAGAACGTATCGATCACAGCGGCGTTGAGGTCTCTCAACGCCTCGTCGAAGATAGACATTGTTGCTCCTATTGCACGCCAGTGTAGACCGGCTTTGCCCCGCTGCTGCCGGGCATGTTGACGCCCGTCTTGGCGTTGCCTAGTTGGCCCTTTAGTGACAGGATTGCGTTCTCAATTGATGCGATCTTTGCAACAAACCACTGCGATGGGGTGATCTCGATCGGAGGCACCGTAATCGTTGCCTGCCCTTCGACGGTGCCGGTAACCGTACCGCCCTTCGACCCGCTGTCATCCCCAACGATACGCCCGAAGTCATCGACGAATTGAGCCATTGGCTGTGCGCTCTTACTCTTGCTGGGCGACGGGGTGCCGCTGTCCGTGTCGATAATCCGGCCGAAGTCATCGACAACAGGAACGCTAGTGCCCCGCGTAAATCCGATTTTAGCCGGATGGCTTTCAGTGTTGTCCGGCCAAATCGTCGGCGCGTCCTTATCGGGCGCGGGCATCTTGGGGGTGTCTTTCGGCGCATTCGGGCCGTCGCTATAGCCCAACCATTTCGCGATCTTTTCTAGAGCGCTATACAGCGTACCAAGAACGCCCTTATCTATCGCCATGACGACGTCAAACAGCGCCTTCTCGACAGACCAGAACGTTTCGCCTACTGCCTCCATCGCGTGGCCAACAGCCGTCAGCGCGTCCGCAACCATCTTTCCCGCAGCGCTATCATTGAAGGACTTGAACGCGTCCGACACCGCCTGCATTGACTGGCCCACGCTCTGCCCGAACGCCTCTACCCTGGGAGGCCACGTCTCCAACACATCGTTGACGGACTTCAGGGCGTTTATCAGGGCGGGGTCGCCGAGATGTGCAGCCGTGGTCTGTATGCCGTTGATTAGATCAGTGAAGCGGTTCCACTGAAAGCTCAGCGACTCTTTGCGCGCCGCTTCAGCCTCGTCGAATCGTTGGGTGTAAGGCGTGTCGTTGAGATGGTGTATTCTGTCCCATCCCTCGCGCGTCATGTGCTGGGAGGCGGTCATCGCGCCCTGTCCTCGAGCATCTCGAAGATGTACGCGGAAACGCCGCCGTCACGCGCAACGTGCGGCTTGCGGCTATCAAGTCGTTCTTCCGCTTCCTCGAATATCGACAGCCGGCGGCGCTCGAGCAGATCCGCCG
>NZ_JBAURI010000938.1:0-1907 GCF_049581145.1 Bradyrhizobium sp. | reverse complement strand
CCGGGGCGCCGGTGCTCTTGATCGACGAACTCGATCGCGCCGACGAGGCCTTCGAAGCCTATCTTTTGGAAATTCTCAGCGATTTCCAGGTCACGATCCCCGAACTCGGCACCGTGAAGGCGCCGCAGCCGCCGATCGTCATCATCACGTCCAACCGCACCCGCGAGATTCACGACGCGCTGAAACGCCGCTGCCTCTACCACTGGGTCGATTACCCCACGGCCGAGCGCGAGCTGGCGATCGTCAAGTCGCGCGTGCCCGGCATCTCGGCCAAACTGTCGCAGCAGGTGGTGCGCTTCGTGCAGGCGCTGCGCGATCAGGATTTCTACAAATCGCCCGGCGTGGCCGAGACCATCGACTGGGCGACCGCGCTGACCGAACTCGATGCCCGCTCGCTGACCGCGCAGATGGTTGGTGACACGCTGGGCGCGCTTTTGAAATACCAGGACGACATCGCGCGGATGCAGGGCAATGCGCTGCAGACCGTGCTGAAGGAGTCGACGAGCGAGACTTGACGCTTCGCGCGCAACAATATCCGCCGTCATTTCGGGGCGACGCGAAGCAGCGAGCCCGGAATCCATAACCCCCGGCTGTGGTTATGGATTCCGGGCCTGCGCTAAAGAGGCGCATCCCGGAATGACGACGGTGAAATCGGGTTCAGATATATGGCCATCAATCATCTCGATCCACCGACCGGCAACATCGCCGACAACATCACGGGCTTCGCCCGCGCGCTGCGCGCGGCCGGGATTCCGGTCGGCCCGGGCGCGGTGATCGACGCCATGAACGCGCTGCAGGTGATCGAGATCGGCAACCGGCGCGACGTGTTCGCGACGCTGCAGGCGATCTTCGTCAAGCGTCACGAGCACATGCTGATCTTCGCCCAGGCTTTCGAGCTGTTTTTCCGCGCCGCCGAAGAATGGAAGCACATGCTCGACTCGGTGCCGCTGCCCGATCACGCCAGGAAGAAGCCACCGCCGGCCTCGCGCCGGGTCCAGGAGGCGATGTCGCAGCCCGCGATGAGCGAGCAGCCGCAGGCCGAGGAGCAGGATGTGCGATTGTCGGTCTCGGACAAGGAAATCCTGCAGAAGAAGGATTTCGCGCAGATGAGCGCGGCCGAGATCGCGCAAGCCGTGCGCGCGATCGCGCTGATGCGATTGCCGCAGGCGGAGCTGAAGACCCGCCGCCACCAGCGCGATGCGCGCGGGCTGCGGCTCGACATGCGCCGGACCTTGCGCGGCTCGCTGCGCACCGGCGGCGACATCATCGATATTCATCGCCTCGGCCGGATCGAGAAACCGGCGCCGATCGTGGCGCTGCTCGATATCTCCGGCTCGATGAGCGAATATACCCGGCTGTTCCTGCATTTCCTGCATGCCGTCACCGATGCCCGCAAGCGCGTCTCGGTGTTCCTGTTCGGCACCAGGCTGACCAATGTGACACGGGCGCTGCGGGCGCGCGATCCGGACGAGGCGCTGGCGAGCTGCTCGGCCAGCGTGGAAGACTGGGCCGGCGGGACCCGGATCGCCACCTCGCTGCACAGCTTCAACAAATTGTGGGCGCGGCGGGTGCTCGGGCAGGGCGCGATCGTGCTTCTGATCTCCGACGGGCTGGAGCGCGAGGCGGATGCCAGGCTGGCTTTCGAGATGGACCGGCTGCACCGCTCCTGCCGCCGCCTGATCTGGCTCAACCCGCTGTTGCGCTATGGCGGCTTCGAACCCAAGGCCCAGGGCATCAAAATGATGCTGCCGTACGTTGACGAATTCCGCCCGGTGCATAATTTGACGTCGATAGAAGGGCTGATCAAGGCCTTGTCGTCGGCGCTGCCGCCGCAGCACCGCAGCCTGATCCGCTCCGCAGCTTGAAAGAGGCCCCCATGCTCAACCGCGACGAGGACATCCTGAAGG
>NZ_JBAURI010000937.1:0-15573 GCF_049581145.1 Bradyrhizobium sp. | reverse complement strand
GGACTGAACTTCTGCTTCGCCGACACGCACCGTCATCCAGAGATTGTACGCCATGATCAGCGCACCGATCAGGAACAGCCCGCCGCCGGTCGCGCGGATGATGTAGAAGGGATGCATCGCTTCGACGGTTTCGATGAAGGAATATTCGAGGAAGCCGAGCGAGGTGTAGGATCGCCACATCAGGCCCTGCAGGATGCCGGACACCCACATCGCCGAGATGTAGAGCACGATGCCGAGCGTCGCGGTCCAGAAGTGCCAGTTGACGAGCTTCAGGCTGTAGAGCCCCTTGCGGTTCCAGAGCCAGGGCACCATGCAATACAGCGCGCCGAAGGAGACGAAACCGACCCAGCCGAGCGCGCCGGAATGCACATGACCGATGGTCCAGTCAGTGTAGTGGGAGAGCGAATTGACCACCTTGATCGCCATCATCGGGCCTTCGAAGGTCGACATGCCGTAGAAGGCGATCGACACCACCAGCATGCGCAACACCGGATCGGTGCGCAGCTTGTCCCAGGCACCCGACAGCGTCATCAACCCGTTGATCATGCCGCCCCATGAGGGCATCCACAGCATGATGGAAAAGGTCATGCCGAGCGTCTGCGCCCAGTCAGGCAGCGCGGTGTAATGCAGATGGTGCGGACCCGCCCAGATGTAGAGGAAAATCAGCGCCCAGAAGTGGATGATCGAAAGCCGGTAGGAATAGACCGGCCGCTCGGCGCGCTTGGGCACGAAGTAATACATGATGGCGAGGAAGCCGGCGGTCAGGAAGAAGCCGACGGCGTTGTGGCCGTACCACCACTCGAACATGGCGTCCTGCACGCCGCCCCAGGCGATATAGGATTTGGAGCCGAAGAACGAGACTGGCACCGCGGGGTTGTTGCCGAGATGCAGCACCGCGATGGTCAGGATGAAGGCAAGGTAGAACCAGTTGGCGACGAAGATGTGCGGTTCCTTGCGCTTGATCACGGTGATCAGGAACACCAGCAGATAGGTCACCCAGACGATGGTCAGCCACGCGTCCGCATACCATTCCGGCTCGGCATATTCCTTGCTCTGGGTCACGCCGAGCAGGTAACCGGTGCCCGCGATCAGGATGAAGAAGTTGTAGCCGAGGACGACGAACCACGGCGCCAGATCGCCCGCCAGACGAACCCGGCAGGTCTTCTGGACCACGTAGAACGAGGTGGCGATCAGAACGTTGCCGCCGAACGCGAAGATCACGGCCGACGTATGCAACGGCCGCATGCGGCCGAAGCTCGTCCACGGCAGATCGAGATTGAGCAAGGGCCATGCAAGCTGGCTGGCGATGATCAGGCCGACCGCAAATCCGGCGATGCCCCAGACCATCGCCATCACCACCGAAAACTTGATCGGGCCGAAATTGTAGTTCGGCCGCCCGTTGATTTCCTGCGCCGGCAGTATCGCGGGGCGCTCGAAATAGCGGTTCAGGATGACGAAGACGGATGCGACGCTGGCGGCGGCGGCAAGCGAGGCATGAAACGCGAACGGGGCGTCCACCGCTTTCGCCGCCGCGATCACGCAGAGAAAAGCGGTCGCGGCGAAGAATACCGACAAGCCGCTTTCGCCAATGGTCATGGATTTTGCAATCGAGGATTTTGCAATCGAGGGCTGGCTCATGCGGATTCTCTTCAGGAGGAACTGCGACGTCTCAAATCACACTCTTTCGTGATCTGAATTGATCGAAATCAACGCCGTTAATTTTGCGCTGGGACGAATCGCAGCTTCAGGCGGGCAAAGCCCCACCGCAAAAGCGAGGCATTGCTTTTGACGCCTGGAATCAAGCCTTTGACGTCGGTCGGAACCGGCGCCGCATGCCACGAAAGTCGGCGCAGCGCGAAGGCGGTCCGCTCAATCGCGGGCCGCGACCGCAAGCGCCTTGAGCAGATCCTCGCGGGCAATGATTCCCGCCAAATGATGCTCGCTGTCGATCACCGGAATACTACGGATGCGATGCTCGACCATGAGCTGGAGCACACGCGTCAGCTTGGTGTCGGGACGCACGTAGATGAACTCCGACGTCATCAGGTCGGACACCGTCCGGCTCATCAGGTCGGCATAGCGCGGAACCATCTGGTTGGGGGTGAAGGCGAAGCATTTCAGCATGTCGAACTTGGTGACGATGCCGATCACCTGTCCGTCTTCCTCGACCGGATAGGTGTTGAAGTCGTCGCGATCGAACATCTCGCCGAGCTCGCGCATCGTGCATTCGCGCGTCACCGTCTCGACGGGGTGTGTCATATAGGTTCCGGCGGTTTCCTCGAGAAATCTGTACACGGCGCGCTTCCTGTTATCGTTTTGGTGGTTGGACCTTAATGCGACAGCAACACGCAACGGCTCGATTGGGTCACGAAATGTTGGGTCATGCCGCCGAGGATCAGCTCGCGGAACCGCGAATGGCCGTAAGCGCCGGCCACGATCAGGCTGGCGCCGAGCTCGGAGGCGATCTCGTCGAGCTGCAGCGGGGTGTTGCGGCTGGCGTTGTTCTCCGATACCCGCTCGGCGGCCGCGATGCCATGACGCGACAGCCAGGCGACGACATCGTTCACGCCGGCGAGCGCGACGGGACGGCTGCCGCCCTGTTCCAGGATCTCGGTCACCGTGACCTGCCTGGCCTTGCGCAACAGCGGCATCGAATCGGCGACCGCCCGCCTCGCCTCCGCCGTGTCCTTCCAGGCCACCAGCACGCTGCGCAGATCGAGCCAGTCCATCTTGTCAGGGACCACCAGCAGCGGCCGGCCGGTCTGCATCACCAGATCCTTCGGACTTGCGAGCGAGAAAGCATCGGCGAATGGCGGGCTGCGTCCGCCGTCGACGATGATGTCGGCCGCGCGCGATTCGCTCAGAATGAACCGCGCCGGGAAGTCGAGGGCGCTCCGCCATTCGACATATCGGCTGCGGTGGCGGGTCGCCTCGCGAAATTGCGCCTCCAGCTCGGCAAGCCGCTTCCTGACCGCGGCCTGGCCTTCCTCGATCAAGTCCTGGGCCTGCTGCCCGGTTGTGAAATACAATGGCGGACTAAATTGCGCCGCCGCGATTCCAATGATCGCCGCGTCGAATTGCTCGGCGAGCTGACCGGCAATCTGGAGACGGGCCTCGTTCGGCTCGTCGAGCGCCAAGCTCACCATGACCGTCGCGAATGTCATTCCGACCACTCCGGAAACCTCAGAACGTCGAGATTCTGTAAGCCGGAAACCGAAAGCCGGGATGAGATAGATCAAAACGCCGAGACAATGACGGGAGCGCCGCCTTTCGCGGGCGGCATGAGGTCGGCTAAACTCCCGATGAAACAGCAGCCGCTGGCTTGCCTGACGATGGGTGATGGGCCAAATTATGAACCTGAGCCCAAAGTTTGGACAGGTAGGGGGGTCCAGGCGACGAATTTGGTATAGGATGAATTATATTGCGCCCCTGTTGGACCGTGGTAGATGGCGGTGAAAGTCTCGGCGTGACCAGTATCGTTCAATCCTCCCCTGACGCAGCCACAGGACACGAGCATTACCGGCTCCGGATCGAGGGACTGGGCGTCGGGACCTGGGATCTCGACCTTGCGACACGAGAGCTGGAATGGTCGGACACTGCCCGTGGACTGTTCGCTGGGCCCGCTGGCCCGGCCATTGCTTACGAATACTTTCTGTCGTTGATCGAACCGAGAGACCGCGAGCGTACCGAGCAGGCGATCAGCCGGGCCATCGCGGGCAGCAGCGGCCTTGACGTGTCCTTCAAGGTGGTCGGCGCGACTGGGCGCAGCCAATGGATTCGCGCCCGCGCCGGCCTGATCCGGGACGAAGCCGGCACGCCGCGGCATCTGAGCGGGATTTTTCTCGACATCGGCGAGGAAAAACAGCTCGAAGAGACGCTGCGAACCCGCGAGAGCCACCTGCGCTCGATTCTGGACACGGTGCCGGATGCGATGATCGTGATCGACGGTTATGGCGTCATTCAACTGTTCAGCTCGGCGGCCGAACGCCTGTTCGGTTACGCCGAGCAGGAAGCCATCGGCAGGAATGTCAGCGAATTGATGCCTGAACCCGACCGCACCCGCCACGACCACTACATCGCGCGCTATCGATCGACGAACGAGCGGCACATCATCGGCATCGGCCGCATCGTGACCGGCAAGCGCAGGGACGGGACGACCTTTCCCATGCATCTGTCGATCGGAGAGATGCAATCCGGCGGCGAGCCCTACTTCACCGGCTTCGTCCGCGATCTCACCGAACATCAGCAGACCCAGGCCCGCTTGCAGGAACTGCAATCCGAACTGGTGCATGTGTCGCGGCTGAGCGCGATGGGCGAGATGGCGTCGGCCTTGGCCCACGAGCTCAATCAGCCGCTCGCCGCCATCAGCAATTACATGAAGGGCTCGCGCCGGTTGCTCGCCGGCAGCAGCGATCCCAACACCGCAAAGATCGAAAACGCCATGGACCGCGCCGCCGAGCAGGCGCTGCGTGCCGGCCAGATCATCCGCCGCCTGCGCGATTTCGTCTCTCGCGGCGAATCGGAGAAGCGCGTCGAAAGCCTGGCGAAACTGATCGAGGAAGCCGGCGCGCTCGGTCTCGCCGGCGCGCGGGATCAGAACGTGCAATTGCGCTTCAACCTCGATCCGAATGCCGATCTCGTGCTGGCGGACCGGGTGCAGATTCAGCAGGTTCTGGTCAATCTGTTCCGCAACGCCCTCGAGGCGATGGCGCAATCGCCGCGGCGCGAACTTATCGCAACCAACGCCAAGGTCGGCGACGACATGATTGAAATCGCGGTGTCCGACACCGGGACGGGATTCCAGGACGACGTGATGCCCAACCTGTTTCAGACCTTCTTCACGACGAAGGAGACCGGCATGGGGGTCGGGCTGTCGATCAGCCGCTCGATCATCGAAGCCCATGGCGGGCGGATGTGGGCCGAAAACAATGCTGCCGGAGGAGCGACCTTTCGCTTCACACTGCCCGCGGCCTCGAACGAGAGTTGAAGAATGGCGAGCAAGGGACAAGTCTATGTCATCGACGACGACGAGGCGATGCGCGAATCGCTCGACTTCCTGCTCGATTCCGCGGGCTTCGACGTCACCCTGTTCGAAAGCGCGATGAGCTTCCTCGAGGCGTTGCCTGGCCTTGCGTTCGGAAGCGTGGTCTCCGACGTGCGCATGCCGGGCATGGACGGGCTCGAGCTTCTCAAGCGCATGAAGGCGAACCACAGCCCTTTTCCCGTCCTGATCATGACCGGGCACGGCGATATTCCGCTTGCGGTGGAGGCGATGAAGCTCGGTGCGGTCGACTTTCTCGAGAAGCCGTTCGAGGATGACCGCCTGATCGCCATGATCGAGACGGCGCTTCGGCAGGCAGAGCCTGCGGCGAAGAGCGAGGCGGTCGCACAGGAGATCGCGGCCCGGATTGCAACGCTCAGTCCGCGGGAACGCCAGGTGATGGACGGATTGATCGCAGGACTTTCCAACAAGCTGATCGCGCGCGACTACGATATCAGCCCCCGCACCATCGAGGTCTACCGGGCCAATGTGATGACCAAGATGCAGGCCAACAGCCTGTCGGAACTGGTGCGGCTCGCGATGCGGGCCGGCCTGATCAAGGATTGAGCTAAATCAAGCCTCGCCGCCGCTGTGCCTGCTAGCCTCCTACAAATGATTCAACTCGGCTCACCATGCGCACACGCCGTGATCTCGTCAGCATCTAAGCCCGTAGTCTATGTGGTGGACGACGACGCCGGCGTGCTCGGTTCGCTGCGCTTTCTCTTGGAGGCGGACGGGTTTGCCGTCCGTACCTTCAGGAGCGGCGCGGCGCTTTTGAACACGGCGCTTCCGGTCGGCGCCAACTGTTTCGTGATCGACTATAAACTGTCCGATATCAACGGCATCGACCTGATCGGCCGGCTGCGAAGCCGCGGCGTCGACGCGCCCGCCATTCTCATTACCGGCTATCCCGACCCGAACATCTCGGCGCGCGCGGCATCCGCCGGGGTCAGGCAGGTCCTGAACAAGCCGCTGCTCGATGAAAGCCTGATCAAGCACATCCGGGCCGCCATCCAGGACGACGTCTGACGGAAGAGCCCACGCCGGCGGCGAGCTACGGGATTCTACGTAGGTAGATGCCCCTAAGATATCGCGCTAAATTTCCAGCCACGTAGTTTCCCCGTAGCAATCGGCCATCCGCCGCAAAGGAGATGGCCCCCATGCTCACCCAGTCGCTCAGCACCGTTATCGGCAACGCGATACCGACGGCTACCACCCCGGCCACGGACCAGTTCGGCGCGCTCGCCGGGCATGCGGGCCTGGTGGCAAGCGAATTCAGCTACAAGAAGGATGAGGAAATCTACGGCGAGGACGAGCCGGCGGAATACGTCTACCAGGTCATTACCGGCGCGGTTCGCAGCTATAAGCTGCTGTCCGATGGCCGTCGCCAGATCGGCGCCTTTCACCTGCCCGGCGACGTTTTCGGCCTCGAATCGGGAACCGTGCATCGGCTGGCGGCGGAAGCCATCATCGACACCACCGTCCGTCTGGTGAAGCGCCGCAGCCTGGAACACGCCGCGGGCGTCGACGTCCAGGTCGCGCGCAAGCTGTGGGCGATGACCGCCGGCGAGCTGCGTCACGCCGAAGACCACATGCTGCTGCTCGGACGCAAGACCGCCATGGAGCGGGTCGCGACCTTCCTGTTGGAAATGGATCGCAGGCTTGCGGTCGCCGGCATGATGGCGCTGCCGATGTGCCGCCGTGACATCGGCGACTATCTGGGCCTGACCCTTGAAACGGTCTCGCGCGCGCTGTCGCAGCTCCACAGCCAGGGGGTCCTCGGCTTTTCCGGCGCCCGCCAGATCGTGCTCCGCAACCGCGCGCGGCTGCGCAACATGGACGAGTGAGACGGGCGAAGAGCCTGTTCTCACACTATTTTCCGACCTCAGGAATAGCTGCCTCGCCGCGTTTCCGGCATCAGCAGTCCGACCGTGACGAGGCCCAGGAGTGCGATGCCTGCGAGCGCGAGGAAGGCGGTGCTGCTGCCGAGCTTGTCGCTGATATAGCCGGCCAGCACGGTCGAGAGCGACGCGCCGATGCCGGTCGCGGTACCGACGATGCCCTGCGCGAGATTGAAGTGGCCGCTGCCGAAGGCGACGTCGGCCACGATCAGCGGCACCATGACGGCAAACACCGCAGCCGTGATGCCATCGAACAACTGCACTGCGACCAGGAGATAGGGGTCGCGCACGGTCGCAAACAACAGGCCGCGCACCACCAGCGCAGCGAAGCCGATCAGCAGCAACGGGCGCCTGCCAAAAACTTGCGCCTTGGCGCCCACGGTCGGCGACATCAGCGCAACGATCGCCTGTGGCACGATGATGCAGGCGGCGATCAGGACCGGCGCCCACTGGCTCGATCGGGTGGTGACGACACCGGCCATCAGCGGCAGCATCGCGGCATTGCCGAGCTGCAGGAGCAAAATGCCCAAGGCGAATATGAGCAACGGGCGGCGGCTCAATAGCCCGAGCACCGTTGTGTCCTTGGTGCCCTTCTTGGTCCCGTTCTTGGGCCCGTCCGCCTGGCGCGGCACCGCGCCGTGCGCCCGCGCGGCATCGATTTCGCGCTCGCGGATGCTGGACAGCGCAAGCAAGGTCGGCAGCGCCAGGATGAAAGTGACGAGAAACACCGAACGGCTGGAGAGCAGATAGCCGCAGGTGCCCATGACGGCGGCGGCAACCCCGTTGCCGAGCGAGGCGAATCGGGCATTGCGCCCCAGCCGCTCTCCGATCGCGAGCGGTCCGACCAGGCCCAGGCTGATGGCGGCGATCGCGGGTCCCAGCACACAGCTCGCGGCGGCATGCAGCGTCGCGGCCGTCATCACCACCGGAAGGATCGGCCAGGCCGCATAGCCGAGCGCACTGCAGCCGATGGTCACAATGGCCAGCCCTGCGACCAGCCGCTCGGAGCGCGCGGCATCGACGATGGCGCCGCCCGGCATCTGCCCGATCAATCCCACAATGCCACCGATCGACAGCACCAGGCCGATCTGCGCCTGGGTCCATTTCTCCGTGGTCAGATAGACCGCGATGAACGGGCCAAAGCCGGTCTGCACATCGGCGAGAAAAAAAATGAACCAGTCGAGCCCTCGCTGGCTTCGGCCCGAGGGCGTCGGTCGGTCTCTGGGCGAACCAACTCCCGAGGGTTCGACACGACCGCCTCCGACGACGGCTCCGTCGAGAACACCATCACGATCGCCGTCGAATCGATCCATCGAATGAGATGGGCGCACCACCGGAAGACGCCTCCACTTTGCTAGTGATCTTCCAGTGGCTGCAGGTTCCCTGCCGCTCCCAACACCACGATCGGCGCATCCTCTTTATACTCAGGCGCCGCGGCAACCTGGGCCTTGCTCAATTCGAGCGTGATGCTGTCGCTTTTGTTCGCCACCCGGCCAAAATGCAACGCGTTCCAGTCGACCACGATCTTCCGGCTGCCGACGCCGAGAAAGCCGCCGAAATCGATCACGGCGGCCCGCACCGTCCCGGTACGATCGACGATCACGTCGACGATATGTCCCATATCCTCGTCGGTGGGACTGCGAACGTCGCGGCCGAGCACGCCATGAGCGTCGCGCGCGCCGATGATGGTGACCGACGGCGGCGGTGCCTCCGCCTTCGCGGGCGCGGATGGAGTTGCGGCGGCCGGCGCGGCCGGTGGCGGTTCATCTGCCGCGCGAGCGGCAACGCCGGTAAATGCTGCAACGATGAATGCAAGGCCGATAAACCAGCGTCCTGCGCGCATGCATCCTCCCTCCGCTCCGACGGCGCGCATCAATGCGCCAGCACGATCGATACCTGGATATGTCCGCGGCGGCGCAGGACTTCCATCGAAACCTCCTCGCCGTGGCGCCTGACGCAGAGGTCGACGGTCGACATCCCGAGCTGCAGCTCGCGCAGAATGACCTGGTCGAGGAACGCCGGAAGACGCGGGTTGCGCAGGCGGATTTCGCCGCGCTCGACGTCGAATTCGAGCCCAAGGGATGCTTCCATCAAGCTGAACGGCGTCGCGCTGGCCCACGCCTGCGGCGCGCAGGCGACTGGATAGAGCGTCGGCCCGCGATGCTTCTCGCGCCGGAAGCCGCAGAACAGTTCGGGCAGCCGGCGCAGGTCCATATAGGTCGCAGCATCGAACAGGCCCTTGAAGACCTGCTCGACCGCATGTTTGAGCCCGTAGCGCGCAAGCCCGAGCGCGGTCAGAGCATTGTCGTGCGGCCAGATCGACCCGTTGTGATAGGACATTGGATTGTAGCGCGCTTCGCCGGAAGCGATGGTGCGGATGCCCCAGCCGGTAAAGAAATGCGGCCGCATCAGGTCGGCAGCCACCCTGCGGGCGCGGTCGTCCCGGATCATGCCGCTGAACAGGAGATGCCCGACATTCGAGGACCGCACCTTGCAGGGCCGCTTGTCGCCGTCGAGCGCCAGCGCGTAGGTATCGAGCTCTTCGCACCAGAACGCCTGTTCGAAGCGCTCGGCGAGCAGACCGGATTCGAGCTCGAGCTTTTCCGCCATTTCGCGCTTGCCCAGCTGCAACGCGCAGCGCGCCGCCAGGCGCTTTCCGGCGAACACATAGCCCTGCACTTCGGCAAGCGCGATGTAGCCGTGAGCCAGACGCCCGTCGGCATGGAAGATCGCGTCATACGAATCCTTCCAGCCCTGGTTGGCGAGCCCCTGCTCCGACGCGCGCTGGTACTCGACGAAACCGTCGCCGTCGGGATCGCCGGCGCCGTCGATCCAGCGCAAGGCCGCTTCGATCGCGGGCCAGAGCTCGGCGAGCGTCTCCTTGTCGCCGGTGCGCTCGACGTAAAGCCCGGCCAACAGGACGAACAGCGGCGTCGCGTCGACGCTGCCGTAGTACTGCGCGAACGGCACCTCGCGCAGCGCTGCCATCTCGCCGCCCCGCATCTCATGCAGGATCTTGCCGGGCTCCGCATCCGCCAACGGATCGACTGAACTGGCCTGGTAATGCGCCAGCCGCCGTAACACGCCGCGCGCGACGCGCGGGTCGATCCACAGCATCTGCAGCGCGGTCACGAGGCCATCACGGCCGAATGTGGTGGAATACCAGGGAATTCCCGCATAGGGGTATCGGCCCTGCGGCGTATCCGTCATCAGGATGTTGAGGTCGGCCATCGACTGGCACAAAACCTCGTTGAAGATGTTGTTCGAGGTTTCGATGCTGGCGGCACCCGCGGTCGAACGGCGCATCTCGCGGCGGTGCGCCAGCAGCCCGGAGAAGAACCGCACGGGCTGGGTCCGCGCCGGCTTGTTGCAGGAGACGGCGACGAACAGCGAGCTGATCTGCTGCGGCTCGAGATCGAAATGGTAGGTCGCGGCATTGACCGCAAGCCGCGTCGGGCGCGGATCGAAATGCAGCGCCGTATGGCGGGACATCTCGTCGAGTCCCTTATAGTCGAGCGCCACGTCGGCGGGACCGAGCAGCTTGGCCGACCCGATGCCGCGGCGCGGACGCTTCTCGCCGCGCACCTCGAAGAGATCGGCGAAATCGTTGTCGAACAACAGCGTCAGATCGAAGCTGGCGCGGCGGTCGCCGTGATTCTGGATGCCGATCCGCTGATAGGCGGTACCGCGCCATAGAAAGATCGTGCGCACGATATGCAGCATGTCCTTGGGCAGCACAATGCGCCCCTGGTCATAGACGTCGGGATTGGTCAGGTCGATGGTCAGCGCCGAATTGTCGTCGCGCAGGTTGGAGCCGAGCAGCAGCGGCTGCACCTCATCCAGCACCAGTTCGAGTCGGGCAAGATACCGGGTGTCGGCATTAAACAGCCCATCGGGGCCGCCGGCCGAGGCGCCGATATCGCCGTGACTATCGAGCACGATGAAGGTGTCATCGTGCTTGAGCGACCGCCGCGGACGCGCCGCGGGTCCAGTCATCGGAATATAGAATGGCTGCTCTGCGACCATTTCGACGTTCTGCGACGTCGAAATCAATTGTGCGGCGATTTCGGCTGACATGATGACCTCGCGGTTCGCCCCTGTGCGACCCCTTTGCGTATACGCAACCGAACCAGAATGCTAACGATGGTGCCAGTCTTACGCGGCGAATTTGGCCAGCCGGCTTATTTCCTGCGTCACCAGTTCGCGATACGGGCCCTCCCCCTGCATCAGGCGATCCGGCGGACCATCCTCGATGATCTTCCCGGCCCTGAGCACCACGACGCGGTCGAAACTCCGCAGGGTCGCAAGCCGATGTGCGATGGCGATCACGGTGCGGCCTCGCATCAGGCGGCTCAGCGCCTCGCGGATGGCTTCCTCGGATTCGCCGTCGAGCGCGGCGGTGGCCTCGTCGAGCAGCAGGATCGGCGCGTCCTTGACGAAGGCGCGCGCGATCGCGATGCGCTGCCGCTGGCCGCCCGACAGCTTGACGCCACGGTCCCCGACCATGGTGTCGAGCCCCTGCGGCAGAGTCTCCACGAAGTCGCAGCGCGCCGAAATCGCCGCCCGCAGCACCTCGTCGTCGGTGGCGTTCGGCCGGCCATAGCGGATGTTTTCGCGAATGGAACGATGAAACAAGGAAATGTCCTGCGGCACCACCGAGATCGCTTCGCGGAGGCTCTGCTGCGTCACCCGCGCGATATCCTGGCCGTCGATGGTGATATTGCCCTGCTCGACGTCGTAGAAGCGTTGCAGCAGCACAAACAGGCTGGACTTCCCGCCGCCGGACTGGCCGACCAGTCCGACACGCTGTCCGGGCTGCAGCCGCAGGCTGAAGCGGTCAAAAACCTTCAGCCCGCCCGGATACTGGAAGGAGATGTTGTTGAAGGCGATCGCAGCACCGGTCTTGACCAACGGCTCGGCCTCCGGATGATCCCGCAATTCATGCGGCAGCAGCAGCGTGGCGATCGCCTCCGTCAGCCGCGCGACATGCTGGGTGACGTCCACCAGCGCCACCGCGAGATCACGCGTGGCATTGAGGATGGACAGACCGAGCGTGCACACCAGCACGACATCGCCGGTGCTGGCACCCCCGCGCTGCCACAGCGTGATAACCCAGGCAAGCAGCGCGATGATCAGCACGACCGTCACGCTAGCATGAACCAGCCGCAGTTTTTCCAGGTAGCGCAAGCTCCGTCCGCGTGCAACGAGCTCACGGTTCACGGTTGCGTCAAAGCGATCATGTTCATGAGCGAGCCCGCAGAACGCCCGCACCAGGGGCATGTTGTTGATGACATCGACCATCTCGCCGTCGACGGACGCGGCCTTGTCGGCGAAATCGTCGTGCAGCGGCTTGCCGGCCGCAGCCAGTCGAAACATCGCGAAAACCATGGCGCCGGCAACCACGACCAGGCCGATCGCCATCGGCAGGCTTACGGTTCCGATCAGGGCGATCGCCGCAACGGTCGCGATGCAGGGCGGCAGCACGTTCCAGACGAACATGTTCTCGACCGTGAAGATAGCATTGGAGGTCGCGGTGATGCGGCTCGTCAGCATGCCCGGCAGCCGGTCGGAAAAATAGCTCGGCGCATGACCGGTGAGATGCCGGAAAATGTCCCGGCGCAGATCCCCGGTCACGCCAACGAAGGTGTAGCTCGCCGTCCAGCTCGCGATGCGCCACAGGAAATTATCCGCGGCGATCAGCGACATGAGAAAACCGAATGCCAGCCATACATGATTGGGGCGCGCTGGTCCACCCGACAGGCTGTCGACCAGGAATTTGACGCCATATTGCGTGCCTACCGAACACGCAACAGCAGCAACAACGGCGCCAAGAATGACGAAGTGGGCGGCCGGGCGCTGGCGCAGATAGCGCAACACGAAAGGAAAAGGCCGATGCGCATATCCCGATAGCTGATCCATTGGCGACGAACCCCCGCAGTTATGAGATGAATACCCGATGACAGATACTGCACAGACTTGAACGATTGATGCTTCGGCTCGGTTCCGCCATTCCCTCGCAACAATTGTGCAACATCGAACGGATGGGAAATCTGCCGTGCGATCATGGCGTCAGTGTTTCCTGAGCATGGCATTCGAAGGACCCGCGATTTCAAAATAAGTAACCTTCATTGAGGGGAACTTCGCAAATGCGAGAACGTTCCCTTCTCGGCATGCCGGTGCCGCCCAGGCAGGACTTGTAACTTCGATGATCGTACAGAGGAGATGATGAGATGCGCATCGCGCAGGTAGCTCCGTTGACGGAGGCTGTTCCACCCAAGCTGTATGGCGGCACCGAGCGGGTGGTGCACTGGTTGACCGAGGAACTGGTCGCGCTCGGACACGACGTGACATTGTTCGCCAGCGGCGACTCCCAGACCTCGGCCAAGCTCGACGCGACCTGGCCCAGGGCGTTGCGGCTGGACGGCGCGGTGCGGGATCCCAACGCGCTCCACATGGTCATGCTGGAGCGGGTGCGGCAGAAGTGCGATGACGAGGAATTCGACGTCCTGCATTTTCATCTCGACTACTATCCGTTCTCGCTGTTTCAGCGACAACCGACGCCGTTCCTGACCACGCTACACGGCCGGCTCGACCTGCCCGAACATCAGCCGGTGTTTTCGACCTTCTCCTCCGTCCCCGTGATCTCGATCTCCAATGCACAGCGGCGCCCGGTCCCGCAGGCCAATTGGGTGCAGACCATCTATCACGGCCTGCCGGAAAACCTGCTGACGCCGCGATCGTCGAGCCACGATTATCTCGCGGTGCTCGGCCGCATCGCGCCGGAAAAGGGCGTCGATCGCGCCATCAAGATCGCCATGCGCTGCGGGATCCCGCTGAAGATCGCCGCCAAGGTGGATCGCGCCGACCAGGATTATTTCGACCAGTTGATCTCGCCGCTGATCACCGGCAACCCGCTGGTCGAATTCATCGGCGAGATCGGCGATGCGGAGAAGCCGGAGTTCCTGAGCGGCGCAATGGCATTGCTGCTTCCGATCGACTGGCCGGAGCCGTTCGGGCTGGTGATGATCGAATCGATGGCCTGCGGCACGCCGGTGATCGCCTATAACCGCGGCTCGGTGGCGGAGATCATCGACGACGGCCTGACCGGCTTCGTGGTCGAGGACGAAACCAGCGCGGTCGCGGCCGTCGGCCGGCTGTCGCAACTCAGCCGCGACGCGACCCGTCGGCAATTCGAGGCGCGTTTCACCGCCCGTCGCATGGCGCTCGACTATCTCGCCGCCTATCGCAGCCTGACGGAAGCCGCCCAACCCCGGATCAAGCTGGTCAGCAGCGCGGAATGAAGCAGGTCTAGTCAGCGTCCCCCAACTCGGCGGTCGCCTTGCCGAAGCGCAGTTGGTAGGCCCTGATATAGGCCTCCGGGGACGGCTTCAAATGTCGCCTGGTCAGCGCAATCAGATCGTCGCGTCGCGCGCCGCGCAGCGCGCTGATCATCTCCAGATGATCGAGGCGCGCGCGGTCGAGCGAATCGGGAAATGCGTTGGCGTAGAAGCGGATGCCGTGCACCTTCCGGGCCAGAAGATCGATGGTCTCGATCAGGCAGGCATTGCCGCTCAGGCCGAACAGCACCTGATGAAAACGTAGATTGCTGTAGAACACGGTCAACAGATCGCCCTTGGCGACGGCGTCCGTATGTTGCCGCTGCAGCTCTTCCAGGCGCTGGATCTGCTTCGCCGCGACAGGAAACGGAATGGTGCGCACCGCCATCGCTTCAAGCTCCTCGCGGACCGTGTAGATCTCCCTGACCTCGCGCGGCGTCAGGGCGCGCACCATCGCACCGCGATTGGGAATACGCTCGATCAAACCCTTGCGCTCGAGCTCGAACAACGCCAGCCGCACGTCGCCGCGATGGGTCTGGAACAGGTCGCAGAGATCCTGCTCGATCAGACGCTCGCGCGGATGGCGCCGCCCCAGCACGATGTCCTCCTCGATGCGCCGCGCGATCAGATCGGCGGCGCCCGGCTCGCGCGACACGACCGGCGCTTGGCGGACCTTTTGATGAGCCTTGGCCATCTTATGAGCCTTGTTATGAGCCTTGTCATGAGCCTTGGCCGTCGCCGCTCGCGCCTGTTTCAGGGGTTTTCCAGCCATGACATCCTGGGAAGACCAGCTTCGCCAGGGACAACCTGAAGAGCGACGTGAAATCTTCGATTGTGATGATAATATTGGAAACGATATTGTAAACAATTTTTGACCGGGTTAGCATCCCGCCAACGAAAGGCGGCGGAGCGGCAAACGGCAAGTTTGCGCCTGATCGCATGCGGGGAGGAAACGGCATGAGAAAACCACGCCAGCCATGCGTGCTGGGCTCGCAGCGCAGCGTCGATCGCGTGCTGTCGAAGCGGCAGAGCCGCCGCATCTTCCTGCAGAAGGCCGGCGGCGTGCTCGCGGCTGGCGCGTTCGGCGCGGTGCCGCTGCGGGGTTGGGCCGCCGATCCCGTCAATATCGGTGCGCTCTATCCCATCACCGGCAGCATGGCGCAGATCGGCGTCGGTTGCGCCGCCGCCGCCAAGCTCGCGGTCGACATGGTCAATGAGGCTGGCGGCATCAAATCGCTCGGCGGCGCCAGGCTCAATCTGATCCTGTCTGACGTACAGAGCGATACCACGGTGA
>NZ_JBAURI010000936.1:0-12779 GCF_049581145.1 Bradyrhizobium sp. | reverse complement strand
ATGCCGCGGTCGACCGCGGCCTTCTGCACCGAAAAGCCGCTATTGGGGACCCGGAACTGCTTGGCGTCCGGCAAGGTCGGATAGTCGGCAACAAGGTCGGGACGCGGCGT
This sequence comes from Bradyrhizobium sp., assembly GCF_049581145.1. Taxonomy (GTDB): domain Bacteria; phylum Pseudomonadota; class Alphaproteobacteria; order Rhizobiales; family Xanthobacteraceae; genus Bradyrhizobium. The sequence continues at coordinate 12,669 of NZ_JBAURI010000936.1, read as the reverse complement.
ATAGATCGGCTCGCGGTGGACCGGGATTGGGTCGGGAAGATTCCAGGCGATCATCCGCGCCTTGCCGTTGCCATAGGGCGAACAGCCGTGCTCGATCGCCACCCGCTGGATTCCGCCGGAAAGGTCGAGCGACCACGACACCGCATCGGGATTGGCGGAATTGACCTGCTGGATGATCGCCATTTCCTGCGCGGTGAGATCCTTGTCCCAGCCGAGCTTCTTCAGCACCGCCAGCGTGAACTCCGGATAGCCATCCTTGATTTCGGAACCGGCGGAATAAGAGCCTTCGGCCAGGAGGTTGTCATGTTCCTCCTTTTCGACTTCCTGCCCGTTCTCCATCACCTTGCGTTTGACGACGCGCTCGACCCCGAACCGGGCCCGGAAGGTGCCGCCGCCCTCCTTCACCGACAGATTGGTGTTGTAAAGGATCGGCGTACCCGGATGCTTGAATTCAGGTGTTCCCCAGCACGGCCAGGGCAGTCCGTAATAATCGCCGCCGACTTCCGGCTCGTCTTTCGGCGCCCGCAGGGTGACCAGATCGAATTTCGCCTGGTTCCTCATGTGGGCCTTGAGACGCTCAGGAGATTGGCCGCAATAGCCGGTCGACCAACCGCCCCGATTGATCTCGCGCAGAATGTCTTCCGCTGATACCGCGTCTTTCTCGACCTTGATGTTCTTGAACATCGCCTCGGCAAATCCGAACTTGCGGGCAAACAGATACATCGTGTCGTAGTCGTTCTTCGATTCGAACACCGGCTCCACGATCTTCTCGCCCCATTGCAGAGATCGGTTCGAGGCGGTCCGCGAGCCGTCCATCTCGAAACTGGTGCAGGCCGGCAAAAGGTAGGTGCCGTCCTTGCGCTCCGAGAGCACCGACCACGCCGTCGGATAGGGGTCGCAGACCACCAGGAGTTCGAGCTTCTCGATTCCCCGCACGGCTTCCGGCATCCGGGTGATGGTGTTGACGCCATGTCCCATGATGAACATCGCCTGCACGTTATCGGGCTGGCTGACCTGGTCCTTCGGCAGCAAGGTGGCGTCGAACCAGCGGGTGCTCGGAATACCCGGCGTTCCCATCAGCGTCTTGTTCGGGAAGCGGGATGTCATCCAATCGTAATCGACCTCCCACACCCGGCACCAATGCCGCCAGGCGTCTTCGGCAAGGCCGTAATAGAGCGGCAGCGTCGTCACATCGAGGCCGAGATCGGTGGCACCCTGCACATTGGTGTGGCCACGAAATATGTTGGCGCCGCCGCCGGCGTATCCGACATTGCCGGTAGCCAACAGCAGAATGCAGCTGGCGCGAACGTTCGCCGTGCCGGTCGCGAACTGGGTCTGCCCCATCGCCCAGATCAGGGTCGCCGGCTTTTCCTTGGCGAAGATTTCGGCGACATGCTTGACCTGCGCCTCAGGCAGGCCGGTAACCCGTTCGACCTCGTGGGGTGTCCACTTCGCCACCTGCTTGCGGACATCATCGACGCCATAGACGCGTTGGCTCAGGAATTCCTTGTCCTCCCAGCCATTTTCGAAAATGTGCCAGAGCATTCCGTAGATCGTCGCGATATGGGTGCCGGGCCGCACGCGAACATATTCGGTTGCGTGCGCGGCAGTCCGTGTCATGCGCGGATCGACCACGATCATGTTGGCGCGGTTGAGCTCCTTGCCTTCAAGAATGTGCTGAAGCGAAACCGGATGCGCCTCCGCCGGATTGCCGCCCATCAAGAGAATCGTCTTGGCGTTGCGAATGTCGTTGTAGCTGTTGGTCATCGCGCCATAGCCCCAGGTGTTGGCGACCCCGGTGACCGTGGTGGAGTGGCAGATGCGCGCCTGGTGATCGGAGTTGTTGGTTCCCCAGAACGCGGCGAGCTTGCGGTTGAGATAGGCCGCCTCGTTGGTGAACTTGGCTGAACCGAGCCAGTAGACCGAGTCCGGACCGGATTTTTCACGGATCTGCAAGAGCTTGTCGCCAATTTCGTCGACGGCCTGATCCCAGGAGAGGCGCACCCAATGGCCGTCCACGAGCTTCACGGGATAGCGCAGGCGGCGCTCGCTCAGCACGTCGTCACGCACCGCCGCGCCCTTGCAGCAATGCGAACCCCGATTGATCGGGCTGTCATAGTCCGGTTCCTGGCCGATCCAGACGCCATTCGCGACCTTGGCGATCACCGAACAGCCGACCGAGCAATGGGTGCAGATATTCTTGCGGGTCGCGACCTCCGCGCCCGGAGGCGGCGGCGCACCGGCTTGGGCCTTGCGCACGTTGCCGAGCGGCAGGCCGCCGAGCGCCGCCAGCGCGCCTGCAGCGAGGCCCGAGCGTTTCAGGAACGTCCGACGATCCTGACCGCTGCTTGAGTTCTTCACTGGAGCGGTGGGGAATGTCCGGTGCCCTCTATGACGGTCTGATTTCTTGATGAGCACGGACGTTTCCCCCTAAGTAGCGGGATAACGGTTGACGCGATAGAATTCCTGAACTTCCGTTGAATGAGCCTGATAGCGGGCCCTGCGCTTGTTGGCGCTGCCCAGAGGCTCTGCCTCGGCCAGCGCAACCACCGGCTGAAGCACCGCCGTCCCTGCGGCCACGGCGCCAGCCGTCATCAGACAAAACAGGTCTCGCCGACGCACTCTCGTCAGGAGTTGACCCTTCATCGAGGACCCTTCCCTGAACCGTTAAGCGCCGAAATCCGGTCCAGCTTTGATACCGTTCAATGTGGAGCATCATAGTTAGCAGGCGGCACGACATCAACGCCAAAAAAGCTTTTGTGATCGTTCTCGCCTCTCGCGAGGTCGACGATACACAACCACGGCTCAAGCTGCAGGCATTGCAACTGCTCGCATCCGTGGCTGGAGAATCGGCCGTTTTCTGGATCCTTACCGAGGCAGCTCACTCGATCGCATCTGCATTCGCCGGCAGAGTAAACTGAAAAGTGGCACCGTGGGGTGCGTTTGGCACGGCCCACAGCCTGCCATTGTGGGCTTCGATGATCGAACGGCAGATCGACAACCCCATACCCATGCCGGTGGATTTGGTGGTGAAAAAAGCGGTGAACAGCCGATCCGCGTTCTCGGCGGAAAAGCCGCTCCCGCTGTCGGTCACGCTGACGCGCACTTGTTGAGCCATATCCTGTACGGATCGGATCATCAGTTCGCGCGGCCGATCCTCGACCGATTGCATGGCTTCGATACCGTTCATCGCCAGGTTGAGAATCACCTGCTGCAGCTCGACCCGATCCCCCCGGACCAGCGGCAGGCGGTCCGCGAGTTCGGCGCGCACCGAAATGCCGTTCCTCACTGAGGCACCACGGGTGAATTCGATTACCTCGCGGATCGCTCCATTGATTTCCAGATTGTCCCTATGCGGCCGGGCTTTCTTGATGAGATCGCTGATCCGGTTGATCACCTCGCCTGCCCGATTGCCGTCCTTGACGATATCGCGAAGAATTTCCTGCAATTCGTTCATATCGACCACCCCGGCGCCGATAAAGCGCAGCGCGGCTTGCGCGTTGGTGACGGTGGCGCCGATCGGTTGCTTCACTTCATGCGCGATCGAGGCCGTGAGCTGGCCCATCGTGGTGACGCGATTGGCATGTGCGAGCGCCATCTGGGCCTCCAGCAGACGCTGCTCGCTGGCGCGCAGCTTCTCCTCTGCCCGCTTGCGGTCGGTCATGTCGATGACAAAGGCAACCCCTTCGTCTGTCTTCCATTCGAAAAGCGCACGCGCGACCAGGACAGGCACGCGGCTGCCATCTTTGCGAAAGTACTCCTTCTCCCGCGGCTGAACGTTTCCAATCACCTTCAGCTCCGCCACAGCCTCTTCGTCGGCGTCATGCCATTCCGCCGGCGTCAGTTCCCTCCATCGCAGCCCGTCCGAGGCGAGATCCTCCCGAGCATACCCGACCATGTCAAGAAAGGCCTGGTTGGCTTCGATGATCCGGCCCCCAACATCCCAGATCACGATCCCAACGATGTTCGAATCCACCAGGCGCCGGATCCTGGCCTCACGCTCGTGGAGATCATTGTACAGGCGGGCATTTTCCAGTGAGATCGCCGCTTGCGACGCCAGCAGTTCCAGGACTGATATTCGCGCGGGCGTGAAAACGTGCGATGCCAAATTGTTCTCGAGGTAGAGCACCCCGATCAGCTTGGATTGTTTCAGCAGCGGCACGCAGAGAATGGAGCGCGCCTGGCGCCCGCGAAGGTAAGGATCCGCGGCAAACGGCGATTGGGCCGCGGCGTCGTCGAGAATGACGCTAACCCGCGTGCGCATGACGTAGTGGAGCATCGACTGCGGCAGCACTGCCGCGGTCACCGGCTGGTCCCGCAGATAGACGACGATTGTATCTCCGTCAGTCGTGGCTTCCGCTTCGATCCGCGGCTCGGCCCCACGGGGAGCAATCAACAGGCCTCGCTCGGCACCCGCCTGCGCAACGGCCGTGTGCATCAATGTGTCGATCAGCATTTCCAGAACGATCTCGCTTGAGACGGCCTGCGACACCTTGATCACGGTTGCGAGATCGAGCTGTTCGACGGAGGCCCCGATCGTGCTCGTCGGTGCAGAAGCCGGCTCTTCCTCCCGGAGATGTGGATATATTTCATCGAGTTGCCGTACCTTGCCATCGGCTCCCCAACGCAAATAGCCATAACGGGCGTCCTGCAGATACAGCCGGGCAATCTTGTCGAAGCCACGCGCGGCATAGAAGCGGGAAGCGAGTTCGGAGGCGAGCGCCTCCTGATGAATAAAGCCGTTGCCATGGGCCGAACGGATGGCCTGTTCGTAAAGCTCCATCGCATCGACGACTCGACCCTCGAGGCGAGCGAGCTCGGCGCCGACCAGCGCGGCGCGGTTCTCGAAATTGTCCGGGCAATTTGCCGCCCAGACCTGGAGTTGCCTGTGATGCGCGGCGATCGCCGCGAGGTGCCGCTGTTGCAGCTCGGCGGCGGCCGCGGAATCGCAGCAGGCTGCATGAGATAGCGCGCCGTAAAAGTGATATTCCGCGGTTTCAAGCATTGAAGACGAGGACCACAACAGCCGATGCGCTCTCGACGAGGCTTCGATGGCAGACGTATAATCGGCGGCAAAGAAGCGCGCCTGCAACTTGCGGATCCAGTACCAGCACTCGCCAAACGCCAAATCCGGATTTTGCGAAAAGCGGTGCTCGATACGACGCTCGTCGAACTGCTCATCATCGAACGAGCCGAATTTCGGCGTCAAGCCGCGTAGGGTCCGGATCAATCCAAGCTGGGTGGCGATGAAATCAATGCCAAGACCGAACCGCATCTTCTGCGCAAACGCCAGGCCACGCTCGGCCTCGGCTTGCACCTCATCGAGAGGATCGCCGGCCGCGAGAAGGTTGGTGTTCAATTGATTGCCACAGTGAGAAGCGCAAGTGAGATCGCCAACCTTGCTTGCCACCTCGAACGCGCGGCGCACCAGATCGCGCCCGGCCCGGACATGTCTGGTCCAGGGCAGAACGCTATCTCCAAAGTCCATATAAGTCCTGGCCTGGAAACGCGTCAGTCCGCGTCCCTCGACCAGGTCATAGCCCAACTGACCGAAGCGATAGACAACGGCCCGATAGTCGCCGAAGATCGGGCCAGCGATCATGGACAGCCATACATAGGCGCTGCACGAAGCGTCGCAGTTGCCGCGATCGAGGCTGAGATTGACCGCGCGGCAGGTGATCAGCGCAAGCAGGTTTGCGTCCGTATAGAATGCAGGTACGCCAATCTTGGCCAGAACATCCAGCGTCGCAAGCGATGCCGGGTCGCTCATCAAGGGCAGGTCGATCAGAGACTCGATCGTGCGGGCTTCGAGTAGCGACCAGATCCGCTCATATTCACGTCGCGCTTCCTCTTCCGTCGGGTGCGGCGACCAGTCGATGCCAAGATGGCGGAGGTAGTCGAGGCCAACGGCAATAGCGCGGCTGCCCTGATCGAGGGTCGTGTACAGGTCGGCGCGCATGCACGCGACCTTGGCTCTTTCCATTGTATTCGCGGCTCGGCTTGACAGCGCTGCGAGGCGCTGCTCCGCCGCCGTCAGCGCGCCGGTAAGGAACTCGCATTCGCCCCGGTGCAGCGACAACGCAAAAGGGAGCCCGTGCCGGCGCTCCCAGGAGTTCTCCGGCAACAGCGCCTCGCCCGCCGTCAGATAGGTCAGCGCGGACGCATAAGCGGTCGTGGCCTTGGCGCGCTCGCCTGCGAGCAGATTGAGCTCCGCCAGTTGCTCTCGCTCGTCACGTGACGTGATCAAGCTGGCACCGCGGTTGAGCTGGTTGACGATCTCGAAAATCGACTCCTCCCGCTGCTCTGGTGGCGTCTTGGCCAGCAGCAGCCGGCCAATCAGAAGATGGAGCTCGGCCCGCGCTTCCTCCGGGATCAGGGAATACGCAGCTTCCTGCACCCGGTCGTGGGCGAATTTATAGGCCTCCGCCAGCTGTGCGACCAGTTCGAGGCGCACCGCGGGCCACAAGTCCGCGTCGACCTGCTCCGGCGAGGACTGGACAACAATCGAAAGCATTGTCGTCTCGGCGGTGTTGCCGAGGCAGGCGAGCCGCTGCAAAGCCGCCTGGGTCTCGATAGGCAGGCGGGTCAACTTGTCGACCATAAGGTCCACCACATTGTCGGTGTACCCCTTGGCGTGAAGGCGATCGAGCTCCCAGCGCCAGCGCGCCGCGTGATGGTCGAAGCGGAGCAACTCCTCTTCGGCGAGCGCGGCAACGAACTGAATGGCGAAAAACGGATTGCCACCTGTCTTATCGTGCACCAGTCGCGCCAGTGGGGCGGCAGCGGCCTTTGTGCAGCTCAAGCTATCCGCAATGAGCCGCCCCAGGTCTTCCCGGGCGAGCGGCGCAAGACCGATCTCCTGTACGCGCGCCCCTTCCTTTCGGATCGCATCGAGCTTCCGCTTCAGCGGATGGGCCGAATTGACTTCGTTGTCCCGATAGGCGCCGATCAGCAGTAACCGCTGCACGTCCGCTTGGGTCAACAGGTCCGAGAGCAGGTCGAGCGTCGCCATGTCGAGCCATTGCAAATCGTCGAGAAAGAGCGTCAGCGGATGTTCCGGCCGCGCGAAGACACCCAGAAACCGCCGAAACACCAGTTGCAGCCTGCTTTGTGCCTGCTGCGGCGGAAGCTCCACGACCGGCGGCTGCTCTCCGATGAGGAGCTTCAGTTCGGGAACGATGTCGATCATGAGCCGCCCGTTCGGGCCCAGCGCTTCGCGCAGCGCGTCGCGCCAGGCGGCCAGCTCGGCGTCGCTCTTGCCCAGAAGCGGGCGGATCAGGCTCTGAAACGCTTGCGCCAGCGTCGCATAAGGGATGTCGCGCTTGTACTGATCGAACTTGCCAGACGCGAAAAGGCCGCGCGACGGCACCAGAGCCTTGTGCACTTCATTGACGACCGCGGACTTGCCAATGCCGGAATATCCGGAGACCAGCACCAGCTCCGGCCGACCACTGCTGACGACGCGATCAAAGGCGGCGAGCAGGGTCTCGATCTCGCGCTCTCGTCCGTAGAGTTTCTCGGGAATCAAAAGCCGGTCGGAGGCGTCGTGTTGGCCCAGCAGGAAGGCGTCGATCCGTTGCTGAGCCTCCCATGCGGTCAGACAGCGCCGCAGGTCGCTCTCCAGGCCAGCCGCGGTCTGGTAGCGCTCCTCGGCGCTCTTGGCGAGCAGCTTCAGGATGATGACGGAGATCGCCGCCGGGACAGTCTTCAGCCGCGTGCTCGGCGGCACCGGCTTTCTGGCGATGTGGCAGTGGACCCACTCCATGGGATCGGTCGCGGTAAACGGCAATGAGCCCGTGACCATCTGATAGAGCATGACGCCCAGGGCGTAGAGGTCGCTGCGAACGTCGATCGAGCGATTCATGCGTCCGGTCTGTTCGGGTGCCATATAGGCGAGCGTGCCCGCGATCGACTCGGGCGGCGCGGGCGCTTGCCGCTCGCGGGGCAGACGAGAAGCGATGCCGAAGCCGGTCAGCTTGGTCTCTCCGGTCAAGCGGTTCACCAGGACATTGGCCGGCTTGATATCCTTGTGGACGAGGCCGCGCCGGTGGACCTGTGTGAGGACCGCGGCGACCGCAATCGCGATTCGTAGAAAGCTCGGCACCTCCATGGGCGCCCCGAGCAGCCGATCCAGCGGCTCGCCAGAGGTATCCTCGAGCACTAGCATGATCCGACCGCGCTCGCGCACGAGCTCAAGCGGTCGCACCGCCCACGCCCCGTCCAGTTCGTCCTTCAATCCGTATTCGCGAGCGAGGCGATCGAGAGTCGCAGGTGTCGGATGCTCCGCGGCGGGCAGCACGGCCAGCACGGCGGCTCGATGACCATTGGCGTCGCTCTCTCTTCTGCAGAAGACGCGTTCGCCATCCTCCCATAAGACCTTGAGACTGCTATCTCCACCAGCGCCGAACAAGGAGGATGGGCTCATCTGCAGGATCCGCCATCCGGGGGCCGAGAAAATAGTCTCAGCGTGAGCGTGTCGGCCGGTCGGATGGAAAGGATTGAGCCGACCGAGTTCCGGATGCAAGATTCAATCGTAAGTTGCTTCATAATCCCGCAACTTTGCATCGGGATGATGAAATTGCATAGAATGCGCTGTTGTCAAGACTACCCAAAGGAGTAGCATTGCTGCGTTGCAAAAGCGTCTGCGAAACGTGGAGCTTTTGACGAACGCCGATGGCGAAGTTTTCCAGGGAATTTCGATCGGCGAGAACAGCAGGCCGATACTCGTCGACCAACGGTGGGTGGTGCCGATGTTTGGAGACCAGTCTCGTCGCGGTGTGCTGAGATGGGCCACGCTCGGTGGCGGAGCTGCGCTCGCCCGCGGCCTTGTTCCGCGCTCGGTGGGGGCGCAGGACGTTTCGACGCTGACGGTCGGCTGGAGCACCGACATCGACTCGCTCGATCCGGCGCAATTCAAGTCGGACGGCGCCTACATCGTCCAATGCAACATCTACGATACCCTACTTGCATGGAGCGCCGAGCCGGTGCCCGGAAGGCCTGGGCTCCGTTCCGCAAAGCCAGGCCAGTTCGTCGGCGGAATTGGTGAGAGCTGGACCTACGAAGACGACGGCAAAACGCTCATCGTCAAGATTCGCCGGGGCCTGAAATTCCCCAGCGGCAAGCCTGTCGATGCGCATGCGGTGAAATATCTGTTCGATCGCGGATTGCAATCGCCCGGATATATGCGGCTCATCCTTCCAACGTTGCTGGCGGTCACTCATCCCGATCAGTTCGAGGCCCGCGACGTCACCACATTCGTGATCAACATGCCCGCGCCGAGCGCCATGCTCCTGGACGTGCTGGCGTTGTCGAACAACGCGCTGCTGGATCCGGACATAGTGAAGGCCCACACGACAGCCGACGACCCCTGGGCCTCCGACTGGCTCAGGCGCAACACCGCTGGTCTTGGCCCCTATCGCCTCGTCAGCAACGAACCCAGCGTCGAGGTCGTGCTCGAAGCGACGCCCGACTATTGGGGCCCGCCTCCCTTTTTCAAGCGCGTCGTCGCCAAATACACGCCGAACGAAGCCGATCGCATCCTGCTTCTCAAGCGGAAGGCCATCGACATGGTGATCGGGCCGAATTCGATGTCGCCGAAAAATCTCAAGAGCCTTGAAACCGAGCCCGGGCTGAAGGTGGTGTCGCTGCCGGACACCAACTGCAACTTCGTCAGCATGAATCTCAAAAAGGCACCATTCGACAACGTGAAGGTGCGTCAGGCGGTGAATTATGCGATACCGATCCAGGCGATCATTCCAAATGTGCTCTACGGCTACGGCGAGCAGATGAAGAGCCCGATACCGAGCCAGACTCCCGGCTATGACGGCTCGCTTTCGCCTTATGAATATGATCTCGCCAAGGCCAAGGCACTGATGCAGCAGGGCGGACTGGGTGGCGGTCCGACGCCCGTCAAGCTCGCGGTTCGCGTTGGCTACGAACCACACGAGCAGGCGGCGGTCTGGATTCAGCACGAACTGGAGAAAATCGGCTTCCAGGTCAGCATCGAGAAGGAGACCGACGCCACGTTTCGCCAACTGTCATCCAGCGGCGATCACGAACTGTCGATCGAGTCCTGGCAGTCCTGGATCAACGATCCCGTTTATCACCTCTACTTGAATTTTCACAGCAAGGCGGTCGGAACCAACAAGGGTTTCTACGCCAATCCGGCGCTCGACAAGCTGATCGACGACAATATTCGCGAGAGCGATTCGATGAGGCGCAGGGCCGCCGTCAAGCAGGCGCAAAGGATCCTCCTTGATGACGCCGTCTGGGGACTTCTCTGGTACGACAACTGGACGCGCGTGATGCGCTCGGAGCTTTTCGGGATCGAGAAAGTGTGGGATTCGCTTGAGCGGTTCGATAAGATGGAGTTCGCCTAGAGCGAAACCACGGTTCGGCGCGGGATCGCTGATCAGATGTCGTTACTGTTCTTCATTGTCCGCAGGCTCGCTTTGCTGGTTCCGACGCTGGTTGGCGTGAGCATTATCGGCTTCCTGCTGACCTACCTGCTGCCGGGCAATCCCGCCATGGTGAAGGCGGGCCCCATGGCAACTCCCCAATATGTCGCGGAGATGAAGCACAGGATGGGGCTCGACCAGCCGCTCCATATCCAATACGCGCGCTACGTCACCGGCCTCCTACATGGCGATCTGGGCGAGAGTTCATCGACCGGGCGGCCCGTTTTGACCGACTTTATCCAGCGCCTGCCCGCGACGCTCGAACTGACCGTGTCGAGCCTTCTGCTCGCCGTTCTTCTCGGCGTCCCGATGGGCGTGCTTTGCGCTGTCCATCGTGACACGATCATCGACCATTTCGGTCGGGTCTTCAGCGTCGCGGGAGTGGCAATGCCCAGCTTCTGGACTGGGCTCATTCTCATCTACGTCTTCTTCTATCTGCTCGGCATCGCGCCGGCGCCGCTGGGACGACTAGCGCCGGACGTCAGCCCACCCGTTCCAATCACCGGCCTATACACCGTCGACTCTCTCGTCAGCGGAAATTGGCGCGCGTTTGAATCGAGTCTCGCGCACCTCGCGCTGCCTTCGTTGACCCTCGCCATCAGCGTGATGGCACCGCTCGCGCGGATGGTACGGGCGGGGATGCTGGAAATCCTGGAGACCGATTACATCAAGGCGGCGTTGGCCTTCGGCTTGCCGCGCCGGCGCGTGATCTATGGAGACGCGCTACGCAACCTGATTGTCCCCGTGATCACCGCGCTGGGCGTCGTCTTCGGATTTCTGATGGCGGGCAACGCCGTGGTCGAAAGCGTGTTCGGCTGGCCCGGCATCGGCAATTACGCCGTCAAGGCCCTCACGCTCAAGGATTCGGGTCCTATCCAGTCCTTTGTACTCTTTGTTGCACTGATGTGCGTCCTGGTGAACCTCCTCGTTGATCTGGTCTACAGCGTCGCGGACCCGAGGATTCGGACCGAATGACGACCGATATCGCAGGAGCCGTCTACGCGGGCTCGCGTCCCGCCCCGGCCACGGCGGGCGTCTCCTTCCGTCGACTTCTATCGCGAAACAAGCTCTCGGCCATCGCGTTCTGCGCGATCATGCTTCTGGTTGTGATCGCTATTCTAGGTCCCCTGATTGCGCCCTTCGATCCGAACGAGCCGGATGCGAACGCTGTGCTGCAGCGACCAGGCTGGGCTCACGTGCTGGGGACTGACGATTATGGCCGCGACGAGCTCGCGCGGATCATCATCGCCTTGCGCGTCGATCTTCTTGTTCCATTCGCCTCGACGCTGCTGGCGCTCCTGATCGGATCCATCATCGGTGCACTCTCCGGGTTTCGCGGCGGCTGGGTGGACCAGATCATGATGAGGATCGTGGATGCAGTGATGGCGTTCCCGGCGTTCGTGCTTGCGATGGGGTTGACGGCGGCAATCGGAAGCAGCATCACCAATCTCATTCTCGTGATCGCGGTCACGCAAGTTCCGGTCTACCTGCGGCAGTTGCGGGCGGAAATGCTGCGCGAGCGCGAGGCGGAGTACGCCCAGGCGGCTCGGACCGTCGGCAATCCGACCTGGCGCATCGTCTTCATCCATCTGTTTCCCAACTGCTTTCCCCCGCTGATCGTCCAGGCGACCCTGGCAATGGGCTTTACACTTCTCACGCTCGCGGCGCTCTCCTACATCGGCCTCGGCATCCAGCCGCCGGATTCGGAATGGGGTGAGATGATTTCCGAGGGCGCGAGTCTGATGGTCACGGGGCAGTGGTGGCTGTCGTTGTTTCCGGGCATCGCCATCCTCGTGACGGTGCTGATCTTCAATCTGGTGGGCGACGGGCTGCGGGACTTCCTGGACCCGAGGATGCGCGGCCAATGAGAACACTCCTCGAGGTCGAAAATCTGGTCGTGCATTTCGAGACCGGAGGCGGCTTGGTCGAGGTGCTCGACGGCGTCAATTTCACGATGCGCGCGGGAGAAATTGTTGGGCTCGTCGGCGAGTCTGGCTCGGGCAAATCGGTGAGCGCGATCTCGATACTCGGCATGATCCGGCGTCCGGGCCGCATTTTGGCCGGATCGATACGATTCGACGGCATCGATCTGCTCGGTCTTTCGGAAAATGAGATGGAGGAATACCGCGGACGCCGGATCGCAATGATCTCCCAGAGCTACCGCACGGGGCTCAATCCCGTGATATCTGTAGGTCGGCAGATTTCCCGTCTC
>NZ_JBAURI010000935.1:0-7706 GCF_049581145.1 Bradyrhizobium sp. | reverse complement strand
CAACAGAGCAAGCCGTGTCCAAGGCCGTGGGTGTGTTTCGCGGCGATTTCCCGCGGTCCGCGACGCGCGCGGACCGCCGGCAGTTCGTCAATCGGCTGGCCGGAAACGCCACATCCGTCCGTGCGTGCAATGCAAAAATCACATCTTGTGCAGTGCGCGAATCATGTTTTTCGAATTGCGTCTACCCGTAGCGGTACTGTGAGACGTTGTGACGCAAATTTTCCGACAGAAGGGATATCAGGCAAAACAGCTTATAGATCATATCGTTAGGATGACATCCTCCCGTCACATATCCTTGCACGGCGTGTCATATGCGCAACAGTCACCGGAATTCCTTGCAGAACAATCGCCCCCTGCGTGATCAAAAATTGCACTTTTGCGGGCAGAAGGTAATCATTTCGCCACAACCAACGCAGCTTGCGCGCCGCCTCAACTACCATCACGGGCCAAGGCCCGGGGATCGCAGTGATGCCGGGCAATGCATGCAGAAATGAAAATGGGGGGAAGTATGGCATTCAACTGCAAGACTCTATTGGTCGTGGCGGGCTTGGCCGTCCTCTCTGGCTCGCCGGGCTACGCGATGGAGGGGTTGGTCGCCCCGCAGAGCAAGGCGGGCGTGTTCATTGGCGCCAGCGCCGGCGTCCCTCCGCCGGGCATCTACATGTTCAATCAGGTGTTCACCTATCAATCGAACCTGACCGGGCCAGGCACCTCGGCAATTGGCACCAAGACCGGCGTGCAGGCCGCGGTCGACGTGCAGGGCTTTCTGTTCGTTCCCGGCTGGACCTTCCTGGGCGCGACCTACGACGCGGTCATCGTGCAGCCGTTCGTGATGCAGAACTTCGGCAGTCCGATCAACGTGGAGCAGAGCGGCGCGCATAACACCTACATCGTGCCGGTCGAGTTGAGCTGGAAGCTTGCCGATAGCGGCTTTGCCGTCAAAACCGGTGTCGGCATCTACACACCGGACGGCACCGTGAACGGTGTGTTCGGAACCGGCAATACTGGAAACGCGTTCTGGACCTTCCAGCCCGAAGTCATCGTGTCGTATCTGAAAGACGGCTGGAACTTGAGCGCAGCAGTCTATGAGGAGTTCAACACCCGAAATACCGTGTCCCAGTATACGTCGGGTGATATTCTCCACGCCGACTTCACCGCCACCAAGACCATCGGCAAATGGACGTTTGGCCCCGTTGCGTATTACGTGGGACAAGTCAGCAACGATTCCTGTACAGCGACCTGTCTTTATCCAGGGGGCACCAACGCGATCTTGGCGAATGCCCAACGCTTCAATGTCTGGGCCGTGGGTGGTCTTGTCGGTTATGATTTCGGACCGGCTGCGTTGTCGGTGTGGGCAACCCAGGAAGTCTCGGCAAAGGCCTCCAATGCCGCAGCGGTCGCAGCAACCGGTGCGGACCCGTCCCTGGTCGCGGAGGGGACGACGGTGTTTGCGACGCTGAGCTACCGCCTCTGGGCACCCGATCAGCCGGCGCCGACAAAGCCGATGTTCCACAAATAGGCGAAGTGCGACGTCATGCATGTCTCCTTTCGGTAGATACGGATCGTCTATCGAGAGGGGACATGTTTCTTTGCAGCAGCGGCTGCAGCAAGCGTCGGTCAGCCAAAGCTCGGATCGGCGCTTCGCCTAGCTTCCCGTCTTCACCCTGGTCCAGAGCCGGTTGATGATGCGCTGGGTTGCCGGATCGCGCGCGGTGATCACGAACAACTTCGCAAGCGTCGCGTCGTCCGGATAGATGTTCTTGTCGCCCAGAATTTTGGGATCGATCAGCTTCTGGCTCGCCAGATTGCCATTGGCGTAGGACAGGAAATCCGAGTTCTTCGCCGCGACGTCGGGCCGGTAGAGATAGTTGATCAGTTCATGGGCTTCCGCGACGTGCTGGGCGTCGGCGGGAATCGCGAGATTGTCGAAAAACATCTGCGCGCCCTGCTTTGGGATGCTGTAGCCGATCTCGACATCGCTTTTGGCCTCGGCGGCGCGGCTGCGTGCCTGCATGACGTCGCCCGACCAGCCCACCGCCAGGCAGATCTCGCCGGTCGCGAGCGCGCTCAGATATTCGGATGAATGGAACTTGCGGACATAGGGCCTGACCTTGCTGACGAGGTCGGCAGCCTTCTGCAGATCCGCCTGCCTGGTCGAATTGGGATCGAGCCCGAGATAGCCGAGCGCGGCCGGGAAGATGTCGTCGGCGGAATCCAGCATGTGGACGCCGCAATCCTTGAACTTGGCAAGGTTTTCCGGCTTGAAGACGATATCCCAGCTATCGATCCTGGCATCGGGACCGAGAATCCTCTCGACCGCCTTGACGTTGTAGCCGATGCCGGTGGTGCCCCACATGTAATTGGCGGCATAGAGGTTGCCTGGATCGTAGATGGCGAGATGCTGCGTCACCATCGGCCAGGCGTTGACGAGATTGGGCAGCTTCGACCTGTCGAGCTTCTGGAAAATATTGGCCTTGATCTGACGCTGCAGGAAGTAGGCGGTCGGCACCACGACGTCGTAGCCCGACTTCCCCGCCATCAGCCGGGTTTCCAGTGTCTCGTTGGCATCAAACGTATCGTAGACGACCTTGATGCCAGTTTCCCTGGTGAAACTCTCCAGCACACCGGGCGCGATGTAGTTCGACCAATTGTAGAAATTGACGACCCTGTCTTCCGCCCTCGACGGCGAGGCGAGCACGAGCCCGGTGACGACGGCTATAGCGAAGTGGAACAGAGAGCGGGACCCGTCGCGTTTCATCCCTGCCCCTCTCACCGGCGATGCACCGCGTCCGACAGACGCTCCAGCGCGGTATCGAGCGTTGCATCCTTTTTTGCGAAGCAGAACCGAACCACCGACGTCACGGCATCCGTCTCATAGAAGGCCGATACCGGGATCGCCGCAACCTTGTAGTCGGTCACGATGCGCCTGCAGAAGGCTTCGTCGGTTTCGTTGAGGCCGAGCGGCGACAGGTCGACGGTCAGGAAATAGGTGCCTTGCGAGGGCAGCACCGGAAAGCCGATGCGCTCCAGGCCCGCGGTCAGCCGATCCCGGCTCCTCGCGAGTTCCCTGCGCATGTCGAAAAAATACTGGTCCGGCTTGCCGAGGCCGTAGGCGACCGCGGCCTGCAGATTGGGCGCGGTGGTGAAGGTGAGAAACTGGTGCACCTTGGCCGCGACCCGCAACAGCGGCGGCGCGGCGCAGACGAAGCCGATCTTCCATCCCGTCAACGAAAAGATCTTGCCCGCGGAGCCCACCTTGATGGTGCGATCGCGCATTCCGGGAATGGTGATCAGCGGAACATGGTCGCGGCCGTCGAACACCACGTGTTCCCAGACCTCGTCGCAGATCGCGACGGTGTCGAATTCCTGGCAGAGGCGGGCAAGCAGTTCGAGATCCTGGCGTGGGTAGACCACGGCGGCCGGATTGAGCGGGTTGTTGAACAGCACCGCCTTGGTCTTGCGGTTGAAGGCGCTCCGCAGCATCTCTTCGGAGAGCCGCCAATGCGGCGGCTCCAGCCGCAACAGGCGCGGAATGCCGCCGGCTTGCCGAATGATCGGCAGATAGGAATCGTACACCGGCTGAAACACGATGACTTCGTCGCCGGGTTCGACTACGGCCAGGATCGCCGAGGTCAAGGCCTCGGTGCCGCCCGACGTCACCATGACTTCCGTCGCCGGGTCGAGCTCGAGCCCGTGCCAATGGCCATAATGGCTGGCAATGGCCTGCCGAAGCTCCGGAATGCCCATCATCGACGGATATTGATTATAGCCGTCCATGACCGCGTCCGCCGCGGCCCGGCGGATATCCTCGGGTCCCGGATCGTCGGGAAACCCCTGGCCGAGATTGATCGCCTTGTTGTCGCGCGCGAGCTGCGACATCGCCTCGAAAATCGTGACAGGCAGGTCCGCGAAGACCTTGTTCATGGATCTCATGAGGAGACGTCAGCCGCCGGTCTTGGTCGGCAGCCCTGCGGCCTTCCAGCCCAGCATGCCGCCTGCGAGGTGCTTGTCGTAGGGCAACCCGGCGGCTTGGGCGGCAAGCGACGCCGTGACCGAGCGTTTGCCCGAGCGACAGGCAAACACCACCATTTTGCCGGCCGGGTCCGGAATGGCCTTCGGATCGAAGCTCGACAGCGGCACAACCACGGCGCCGGGATAGGCCTCGACCGCGACTTCGTTCGGCTCACGCACGTCGACCAGAAGATAGCGCCCTTCCGCCATCCCCTTCGATACGTCATCCGGCGTCAAATCGTGCACCTGCTGAGCCACGCAATTCCTCCAATGATCTGCTCCGACGAGCCCGGCACCGCGCCTGAGCCCGGACATGCCGCAGGCCAACCTCACCCCTCACGCGGCGAAAATCAAGCGTCGCGAAGCGGTTAGAGCCACAACCGAACCTCAAATGGCGGCACTCGGTTGCTGGCCGTCAAATGGTGACTTGCGTTCCGACCTCGACCACCCGCCCGCTGGGGATCTGGAAATAGTCGGTAGCATCGTTGGCCGTCCGGCTCAGCGATATGAAGAGGTGGTCCTGCCAGCGCGGCATGCCGGAATGGGCCGCCGGCTTGAGCGCGCGACGGGACAGGAAGAACGACGTCGACATGATGTCGAACTGCCAGCCGAGTTTTCGCGCAATGGCGAGCGCCTTGGGCACGTTGGGCGATTCCATGAAGCCGAACCGCAGCGTCACCTTGGAGAAGGTCGGACTGATCTGCTCGAGCTTGACCCGCTCGGACGGGTCGACGCGCGGGGTCGCCGCGGAGTCGATGGTGAGGATGACGTTCTTCTCGTGCAGCACCTTGTAATGCTTGAGGCTGTGCATCAACGCCGTCGGCGCGCTCAGGGGATCGCTGGTCAGGAACACCGCGGTGCCCGACACCCGCTGCGGCGGCCGTTTCTCCAGCATCGCGACCAGATCGGCGAGCGGAAATTCGAGCTTGCGCGATTTCTCGAACAACAGCCGGCTGCCGCGCCGCCAAGTGTACATCAAGAGCATCACGAAGCCGCCGAGCGCGAGCGGCACCCAGCCGCCTTCCAGCACCTTGAGCAGATTCGCGGCCAGAAAGGTGAGATCCAGCATCAGGAATGGCGCGATCAGCGCGGCGGCCGCCAGCGGCGACCACTTCCAGACCTTCCAGATCACGACAAAGCCCATCATCGCCGTGACCACCATGGTGCCCGTCACCGAAATGCCGTAGGCCGAGGCCAGCGCGCTGGACGAGCGGAACATCAGCACCAGCAGCACCACCGCGATCAGCAAAAGCTTGTTGATGCGCGGAATGTAGATCTGGCCGGAATGCGATTCCGAGGTATGGCGGATTTCAAATCGCGGCAACAGGCCGAGCTGGATGGCTTGGCGCGTCAGCGAATAGGCGCCGGTGATCACGGCCTGGCTCGCGATGACGGTGGCCAGGGTGGCGATCGTGACCATCGGCAACAGGGCCCAGTCCGGAAACATCAGGAAAAAGGGGTTTTGGACGGCCTTCGGGTCGGCAATGACGAGAGCGCCCTGCCCGAGGTAGTTCAGCGCCAAGGACGGCAACACGATCGAGAGCCACGCAGTCTGGATCGGCTTCTTGCCGAAATGGCCGAGATCGGCATACAGCGCTTCGGCGCCGGTGACGGCGAGAAATACCGCGCCAAGCGTCACAAAGCCGATGATGCCATGATGCAGCATGAACGACAGCGCGAGCAGCGGATTGATCGCCAGCAGCACGCCGGGCTGTCGAACGATAGAAGGGATCGCCGCGAGGCCGATGATGAGAAACCATAGCAACATCACCGGCCCGAAGAACGCGGCCACGCGCGCCGTGCCGCGCGACTGCACCGCGAACAGCACCAGCAGGATGAGCACGGTCAGCGGCACGACATAGGAATCGAACGCCTCCGTGACCAGCTTGATGCCTTCGATCGCCGACAGCACCGATAGCGCCGGCGTAATCACCGCATCGCCGTAAAACAGGGCCCCGCTGATGATGCCCAACAGCACGATCGTGCCGACGGCGGCGGGAGCGACCCCGCGCTGCGCCAGCGCCATCAGCGCCAGCGTTCCACCTTCGCCATGGTTATCAGCGCGGAGCAGGATGACCACGTATTTCAGGGTCACCAGGATGATGAGCGTCCAGAGGATCAAGGAGACCACGCCGAGCACCGGCTGGGCGGTGACTTCACCCCCGCCCGTCGCCGCGACGACGGCTTCGCGCAGCGCGTAGAGCGGGCTGGTACCGATGTCGCCATAGACCACGCCGATGCTGCCGAGCATCAGCGCACCGAAGCCGGCGGTGGAATGGGCATCACCATGCCCGTTGGCCGCCACCGTTTCCGGCGCGCGACCCGCAACTTCACTGGTCATGGGAACTGGGCCTCAAAGGGCTTCACTGCATCCTGGGCAACGGAGGCGGCTTATAATCCTGAGCTGGCAAGATAGCCTAGCCTGATTTTAGAACGGCGGCATGCGAAAAGGCATAAAGTTTCCGTCCGCAGCGTGATTTATACCACCTCGATGCCGCCGCCTTGACCCGCCTCAATGTGGGACGTCAGGCGACGCCGTCAATGACCTGGACGGACGCTGGCAGGCAATATGGTATGATGGTAGTCGCCGTCACGGTTTCAGATCGGGGGGCAATGCCGGATCCTCCCGCATCAGGGTGATGGTGACGCGCCGGTTCGCCGACAGCGACGGATCGTCGGGGAATAACGGCTGGGTGTCTGCCTTGCCCGAGACTGAGTAGATGTGGGACGCGGGCAGACCCTCGTGTTCCAGGATCTGTCGGACCGAATTGGCCCGATCCGCCGACAGGTCGAACGGTCCGTAGTCGCCATGCGTCGGCACGAAGCCCGCCGAGGTATGGCCAGTGATCTGGACGCGCAGCGGAGTCTGCTTGAGCGGGATTGCGAGTTTTTCGATCAACCGGCGCGTCCGGTCATAGGGTTCCCTGGACCCATCGGCGAACATCGAGCGGCCGTCCTGGTCGATGATTTCCAAATTGAGCCCCTCCTTGGTCTCCTCGAACATGATGTGTTTCGAGATTTCCGTCAGTTCCGGCATGTCCTGCAACGCCTGTCGCAACGAGGCCGAGGCGAGCGCGAATTCGCGATCGACCTTGAGCTTGGCGCCGGCGACGCGGCTGCGCTCCTGCTCGTCCGGAGTCGGCGTGTTGGAGGCTTCCTCCGGGCTGACATGGGCGGTGTTCTTCAGTTTCGGCCGCGTCGGAATCCCGTCGGATTCGATGATGCCGGAATAGCGCGATTGGGTCTGCACGCCGAACGCATCGCGCATCGAGCCGGCGACGATCTTCAGCTTGTTGTTGTCCATGGTGGAGAATGCGGTGAGCATGACGAAGAAGCTCATCATCAGCCCCATGAGATCGGCGAAGGTCACGAACCAGCCGTGCCCTCCGCCATGCGCATCGCCGCGTTTCTTCTTGGCCATCGTGTGCTTCCAGGACCCCCGCTACGCGCTGCTTCAGGCCGGCACCGGCTCACCCTCTTCGTGGCGGTGCTTTTCCGGCAGGTAGGCGAGCAGCATCTCCCGGACCAAGGTCGGGCTCTTGGAGTCGCGGATCATCAGGATGCCGTCGATGATCAGGGTGCGATTGGTCTCCTCGTCGAGCAGTTTGCCATGCAGCTTGTCGGCGAGCGGCAGGCATACCAGGTTCGAGATCACTGCGCCGTAAAGCGTCGCCAGCAATGCGGTCGCCATGAAC
>NZ_JBAURI010000934.1:0-1812 GCF_049581145.1 Bradyrhizobium sp. | reverse complement strand
CTCCACGCCCTTGTCGAACTGCCGCAATCCCTGCACCAGCGTATGCTCCCACGCAAGATGGCCATAGGCGCAGTACCTGCATCCTGGATCGAAGTACTTTTCCTGACCATCTACAGTGACAATGGCGATCACGTCGTCAAACTGCCGAAAGCTTTCCCAACCCGGAACAAAGATTTGCTCGCTTCGATCCGGCACCAGCAGGAAGTAGCTCTTCATCCCCGCCGCTCGCGCCATTCCCACAAAAAGTTGGGTGAGTTGTGTCGCGCTGCCACGCTTTTGGTTTAGAACATCGGCAGCATTTTTCACTGCATGCCCACTCTCGGCTTTCTCTTCCTTCTCGTTGTGAGCTCGCGTGTAGCGCGTATTCTCTAGCTCCATTACCGCCGCATAAATCTTTCGCAGTTTCTGATCATCGTTCGCCGCGCCAGCGGTAATTTCCTCTGTCTTCTTCTTCAGCTCCGAATTTGGATCTGCGAAGGAGTCCATCCGCTTCGACCAGTCCTTGCCTTCATCCCTCCACCAGTCTGCCGTACTATGCTCCGCCGTGAAGTTGAATAGAACCCGATAGCTGAAACTCGCGATAGGAGGCATATAAGCCTCTTTCACCTCGGGCGGAACATCCTTAATTGTCAACTCAAAAACCTGAATTGGTTGCTGCGAAAAGTTGGAATGCGGGATATCGCGCCGTTCGACCTTAGCGTCCGCGGGAAGAATCGGGAACCAGGTGATCGTCGTGATAAGGCCGTGACTGTCCTGAAGATCCATTGAAGTTGGGTACCAAATGTAGTGCGCCTGCTTCACGTACAACTCTCCCTGGATATACCAGTCAGGTGCCTCATACATGTTGTCAGCAATTCGCGTGGCGTACCGGTACTCAATAATGCTTCCCACCTCAACATCCGGCAGCGTAAACACCCTCTCCTGCACCTTCACGTTCTCCCCATGCTCCAGCTGGCCCTTCTCCAGCACTTTGAGGTAGGGCTTCCCCGTGAAAGGAATGATCGTGCCATCCGCGTGGATCGTCCGTCCTGTAATCTCTGCGAGCGTTTTGTCATTGCCGCCGCTCCCATAGTCATCCGAAGTGCTGACAAACGGCAGCTCCACATTGGCATACTTCTCGCCGTCCTTGGTCAGGATCTTGATGCGCTCGTAATGAAACACTGAGTGCAGATCGTCCTTGGTCGTCTCCTCACGATTCAGCACCACCGCCGCCGCTCCTGGATATCCCGGCAACGAGGTCATCGATAGTTCCTCGGGTGTAGGCGCGGTGAAGCTCGCCACCTGCGCGTATGCCATCCCGCTCGCTGTCGCGGCCATCAATGCCCATGTACTTATCCGTCCTATCTTCATCGCCAGCCGTTCGCTCCCTCGTAGTCTGTGGTGTTTAGTTTCCGCGCTTCAAAATTGCCTGGTTGTCTTCATCCGCAGCGATGGCGGCAGCAAGCTGCTGCACCGCCGCATACTGTGCCGCCGGCAACGTCACCTGTCTCACGGTGTACGTGCGACTGTAGTGCAGCACCCGCCCACGCAACTCGGTCGAGCTCACATAGCTCGCGAATCCGACATCGATCTTGACCGGATCTGGCAACTCGTCCACCACGTATCCCTGAGGCAGCTCGATGTCATACTCATCGGTGCCTTGCATGGTCTGCTCCAGATCGATCTCCACGTGGCGCGGCTTGCGATCCACGTCCAGCCCATAGCTTCCAAGAACCCTCGGCCGAACCATCAGCAGCGGACCGGCAAACCTAGCAAAGTGGCTCGCCTGCAAATCAAACGTGGTCGTCAAATCCTTGTTCAGCGCATCCACGT
>NZ_JBAURI010000933.1:0-3175 GCF_049581145.1 Bradyrhizobium sp. | reverse complement strand
CGCCGCGATGATTTGCGGAATGGTTGTCGAGGCAGTCGGCACGGTGTAGGAATAGAGCGTACCGCCGATGGTGACGCCTGGCGTTTGCCCGGCAGCAACCGTCCCGCTGAATGTTACGGAACCCGTGGCATACGATCCGATAGCCGTTCCGGGTTGTCCCGTTGGCGTTTGAAGCAGGTAGGCGTACTGATACGGGATTGACGGAAAGACGAGCGACTGCGTAAGGAGTTCCAAGTCGCCAAGATCGGAAACCAGGCGCGAGAGCGTCCGATTGATTGCCCAATCGACTTTGGCTCGATTGAAGTCGCCGTTGACCGGCCATGTAATCGTGCCGCCGGGGTTACAATATGGCATCGAAAGTGCGATGAGGGCCGCATTTTCTAGATCGACTAACTGCACGGATTAGTGATTCCAGATAAACGGTAAGTAGGTCGATCCCTCGCGGTAGTGGTAGGCGATGCGCGTTGCGCTCAAGGCGTAATTGTAGATCGCTGTCTCGTCCAAATACCCCTGAAGATTTGCATCCGTGAGCGATGGGTCATTTCCAAGCGCAAGCCCATATCCGCCGAGCGCGTTATAGGCAATCGCGCCGGTTGCCGCAGTCGTCCCTTGCAGTACGCCATTGACGTAAATACGCACGTTGACGCCATCGTAGGTTCCAGCGGCGTGATAGGTCGCGCCGACCACAAGTGCAGGAAGCGATGCCGTTGCGGTCTTGAGCGTACCGCCGATGTTGATCGAGAAGGCGAAAACGTGGTTGCTTGCCGTTGACCCGCTATGGTAGAGATTGTACGCCGCCAGCGATGAAGCGTCGGTGCCGTAGCACGCGAGCACTTGCTTGACGCTGCCAGTGGTGCAGACGTTGGGCCTATGCCACCCCTCAACGGTGATCGCTGCGGTCGGCTGGAGAATCGGAGGTTGCGCTGAGCCGCCCGTAGCGATGTTTACGAGCGATGCGGTAGCTGTACTTGGAAAGAGCGCCGAGCCGCCGTTGTTGCCGGCACCAGGACTGTTGGAGGGCCCATTGGTTACGAGCAACGATGGAGAATTAGCGACAACTGCCGAGCCATACTGCAAGAAGTTCCCATTGGCAAATGGCGGGACCGCCCGGTTCAGATTGCCTGCAGCGCTGGAATCGAAACAGAGATTCTGGGGATCCTGGCTTCCGGCTGTAACTGGACTGCCTGCGAGCAATTCGGCAAATTGATAAAAGCCGACCGGGCCATCGGCGTAGATCGCCTGAACGTAACTATCCCATCCGACTGGAATTAGACTACCCTCCGGGTTTGCGCAAACGGAATCCTTGATTCGAGGCATCGCGACCGAATACGTCGGAATCACACGGCGGCGGCTTAATAAAGCTGTCGCCCCACTTGTCTTGGCTCATGCGCGAACCCGCGCCCATCGTATGCTCGATGAGGTTTTCCAGCACACCGCCCGGATGCGCGATATTGCCGCGTGTCTCGTCCTTATGAAACTGCCGACGCATCGGCTTGCCAGCTTGGCTCATGCGCTCTTGCCTTTCTCTGGACGTTCAGACTTCGCTCGTTCCGCAGCGAGTGCCGCAGCAACCGCGTTCGCGACGATCTGCTGAATATCGGGCCCCGTTGCGGGCTGAATCTTCGCATTGAAGAAGTGCATCCGCGGACCCTTCTCGCACATGTCATCCCACTTGAAAATATCCCACACGCGGGCAGCCGTATTCGGCAACCGGCGCATCATGGTATCAAGGCGAGTAACGGTCACGTCCGGAATCTGCGGCGGGGCGAAGTTCCGCAACGCACGCACATTGATCGCCCCGTTGCGATCGTAAATCTGCTGGATGCCGGCCGGGAAGTCTTTCTCGTAGCCACCCCAATTCTCGGTTGCCACGCGATCACGATGCCACGGACGAGTGAGCCACGGCTCAAGCGTGATACCCATGCTCGCAGCCTTGAGTTCATACGCACTCACGTCCCAATCGCCGAACCAATGCCGAGCAACCGGACTTGGCATGACCGCTTCCGGGCCGACTTCCGTTTCCGGGTCCTGGCCGCATGCACATGCGCCCAGAGGACCCTTTTCAAAGCGCAAGTGATAATGAACCCACTTGCCTGGCACCCAGCGCGGAGCAGCGCCCGCACCTTGGGTGAACAACCGATCTGAAGCAGGCACAGGAGACTCCCCGCCATCGTCGCGATACGTGTCGGGACCAACCGGTGTCGCCTCTTCGCGTCCGTAGGTCAGCACGACCGTTTCTTGCGGATCACCTTTCCATGGCTTGTTGAGCGTTACGTGAACCATCTTGGACATGAGTTGATGGCCCAGGTTCGCCATGCGAACGACCGTATCGTTTGCCGCGGTCATCTGCTGCTGCGTCGTCCCCGTTTCAACGGTAATCGCAAACGTGCCGTCAGCCGTTCCGGCCGAAGCATAGTCGTCTTCGGCGCGACCGCGAACGATCTTCGCTTGCGCTCCACGCGCTTTCAATGCCATGAACTACCGCCCTTTCGCTGTACGCTTACGCTTACGGCCGGCCGCACCCATGCGAGCGAAAGCCTTTTTCCCGTACTTCTTACGGCCTTCTTTCGCCATGATGGCACCAGCCTCTTTACGGCCCATGCCCTTGCGCTCCATCGCCTGCTCGCCCTTTTGAAAGCGCCCGCCGCCTCCAACACGCATGCTCTTTTTCTTGCGAGACATGGCTACATTGCAACCATGTCAACGTAGACCAGGCCGACGCTGACCATCCCTGCCGTTCCCGGATCGGGGATAAGCACCGCCTGCGAGGTGTTCGCGAGGCCAATGATCGGCTCGCCTGCGCTATGCGCGTTCGCGAGCGTCATGGTGGCCGTGCCGTTGACGCCGCCCGAGAAGGCCACCGCCGTGGCCGAACCCGTCGCTGAAGTGTTAAAGGTCTGCGTGACGCCGCCCGGCACCGTCACGGTGTAAGTGAGCAGCGTATTCGCCCATGCGCCCGGATTGGCAGCCGAGAATTGAATCACCCCCGCGGCGCTGGCATAGGCGTAAATCAGTGGACCGCCGATAGGCGACCCGGCATTCGCGCCGTTCTGCGTGAATGGTCCCGCGCCGATGCCGAGAATGTTCTGCGGTGCCCCGTAGCAGAAGCCCGAGGCTTGCAACGCTGCCAGGATCGCATTGGTCGTATTCTGGAGCGTTGTGCCGTTCGCAATCG
>NZ_JBAURI010000932.1:0-2665 GCF_049581145.1 Bradyrhizobium sp. | reverse complement strand
GTGATTCTTGGCGTTCGGTACGTAGTCGATCTTCAGGATGCTCGTGTTCAGTGTGCTCGGCGTCGGCGAGACGAAATAGTATGCGCCGGAATTGATACCGTCGCCAAGGATTGTGCTCGTAGCGAGTGGCACCTTCGAGTAGTACGCAAGCACCGCCTGGTTTGGCCCCGGACCATTCGGGCAAACCGTCGCTCCATCAAAATAGTTCTCTGGCAGTGTGCAAGGTTCATCCAGGGCGGTTACCTGCGCTGGCGACAGGTACTGCGTGGCTCCGCTGGTGTTGATGTAACCCAGTTCGCCCTGCATGAAGCTCGCCGTCGGCACCGTCGCTCCAACCACGGTGTCGGTTCCAATGCGTGTGCCCTCATAGTTGAAGAAGTAGAAGAGCTTATCTTTGATGATGGGCGCGCCGATGCTGCCACCGAATACGTTCTGGATGTACTTCTGCGGAATATTGGGAAGACCCTGAAGGATCTGGCTATTCTTATTGAAGAAATCGTTGGAGACGGTGTTGGTCGGCCGATAGTACTCGTACAGTGAACCGTGGTAATGATTCGTGCCGCTCTTGGTCACGAGGTTCACCTGCGCGCCGGAGGAACGTCCCGCCTCGGCAGTTCCATTCGACGTAACAACGCGAAACTCTTCGGTGGAGTCGACCGTTGATCGCAGAATCCCAGTGAACGCCGTACCCTGCGTCTGGTCGTTATCATCCAGTCCATCGAGGGTGATATTGCCCTGATCCGATCGTCCGCCCGCAACCGAGCCGGTACGGCTGTCCGTGTTGAGCGGCCCGAGGTACAGAACGCCGGGTTGCAGTGTGAGCAGGTTGATCGGATTGCGCGCGTCCATCGGCAGCGCCTCGATCGTCTCGGTGCCAACCGCGTTACCTTCCGTCGCGTCGGTGAGGTTTAGATCCTGCGCCGCCGCGTTCACGTTCACCGTCTCCTTGCTCGCATTCACGCTCAGGGTGAAGTTGATCGTTGCTGGCTGATCCACCAGTAACTCGGCAGTGCGGCTTTGCGGCGCAAATCCAGCCGAGGTGATATCGACGGAATAGGTTGCCGGAGTGATGACCGGGAAGATGTAATACCCAGCCGAGTTGGTGGTCGCGTGATAGCCCGTTCCGTGCGCCTTGTCAGAAAGCGTGACGGTTGCCTTTGGCACCAGCGCGCCGCTCGAGTCCGTCACGACGCCTCGAAGAGAGGTTGTCGACGTCTGCGCATAGGTCGATAAAGAACCTAAACCCACTAACATAAGCGCTACTGCACAAATGCGTCCCATTAAATGTCCTCCAGAAATGGCGATGCGTCAGCACCTGTAGACGGTGCTTCGATGCGACCTACTTGGGAGAAAAAATATGACGACGAACAATGGCCAGCGATCAGCCCGGGATCAAGAGCACGTGGCGGTCGCTGAAAAAACTTGAGTGTGTGACTTGGCTAACGAGTGCGTCTGCTGGGATCAGTCCACGACTCAGCGCGTGCTTCATCATGACATTGGGTCCATGGAGTGTCAAATCCTGCGCATTCGACGGGACAGCGAAGCATAGTCTGGCGCTGATTCGCGGTAGGTAGGGCGGATGAAGTGGCCGGAGTTGAATTAAGATTAATCCCGAGAACGTTGTCGACCAGATCGATGCAGGGGACAAGATGAAGCACGGGGGTATCGCAGCTGGACTCGCTATCGGGTTGACCTGGACATCGCTTCTGGCACAGACCCCGCCGCTACCCGCCATCCATTCAGTGCCCCCTTCGATTCCCTATCGTTGGAATAACGTCGTGATCCGCGCTGGTGGCTTCATCACCGGTATCCTCTTCAGCAAGGCGAAGGACGGGCTTGTCTACGTCCGCACCGATGTCGGCGGGGCGTACCGCTCCGACGATGATGGCGCGCACTGGATTCCGCTCACTGACCAGTTCGGTCCTGATGAGTCCACCTACACGGGTATCGAGAGCATCGCGCCGGACCCCTCCGACGCGAACAAGGTTTACATTGCTGCGGGAATGTACACCGCCGACTGGGGTGGACCCTCCGCCATCTTTCGCTCGAACGACAAGGGCAAGACGCTCGAGATGACGTCGATGCCCTTCAAGATGGGTGGTAACGATGACGGCCGCGGCGCCGGGGAGCGGCTGGCCGTTGACCCCAATCTCGGCTCTGTCCTGTTCTTCGGTTCGCGCCTCGCCGGCCTCTGGAAGAGCACAGACTCCGGCATCACGTGGCAGCACGTAGACTCCTTCCCCGCCCCCGCAAAGCTGTCCGGTCCGGGCGAGAAAACCGGCATCACCTTTGTCGTCTTCGATCCTTCGCAGGGCACCAAAGGCAGAGCGACGAAGACCATCTACGTCGGTGTCGCGCAAGCAGGAATTGGGCTCTACCAGAGCCTGGATGGGGGAGCTACTTGGGAGCTCGTGCCCGGCGCACCCAAAGACCTATTTCCCAATCACGCAGTCATCGATCCCGGCAACACGCTTTACCTGAGTTACGACGACAACATCGGTCCCAACGGAATTCAGGATGGCGCGATCTGGAAGTACAGCCTGAAGGACGCGAAGTGGAAGAACATTACGCCGCTTACCCCAGGTTTGGGCGAGCAACCCCGCAAATTCGGCTACGGCGGTCTGGCCATCGATGCCGAACATCCTGACACCGTGATGGTCACAAC
>NZ_JBAURI010000931.1:0-2814 GCF_049581145.1 Bradyrhizobium sp. | reverse complement strand
ACCCCACCTTTTCCGAATGCGTCGCGCCGCTACACCAGCCGCGCCAGCGCGTTCTCGACCACTTCCTTGGTGTAGGGCTTCTGGATCACCGGGCTGGCGGCGAGCTCTTCCGGAATCGGCGCGCGTTCGCCGTAGCCGGTGGCGAAGATGAAGGGCACGCCGAGCTCGCGCAGTTTGTGGCCGATGCCGATGCTGCTTTCGCCGCCCAGATTGATGTCGAGCAGCGCAAAGCTCGGCCTTGTGCGCGCGATCGAGGCCAGCGCCTGGCTGACGGAGGCCGCGGTCTCGACGTGACGCGCGCCGAGCTCGAGCAGGATCACCTCCGCGCTCATCGCGATGATCAGATTGTCCTCGACGATCAGCGCGGTATCGGAAATCCGCGGCGGCGCCGGCTGCTTCATCTCGATCCGCGACGGCGCGCCCGAGATCGACGGCATCAGCTCGACATAATTCGCCGGGATCACGAATTTCGCCTGCACCCCGAGCAGGTCGAAACGGATCTCCGCATCGCCCTTGAGATCGAACGGCACCGAGCGCTCGATGATCGTGGTGCCGAAGCCGCGCCGCGACGGCGGCTGCACCGGTGGCCCGCCGCTTTCCTTCCATTCGATCACCAGGCTGGAGCCGGGATCGAGCTTCCATAGCACCTCGACATGGCCGGTGGAATCGGCGAGCGCGCCGTATTTGGCGGAGTTGGTCATCATCTCGTGCACGACCAGCGCCAGCGTGGCGAAGGCCTTGGGATCGAGGGCGACGTCGGGGCCGTCCAGCCTGATGCGGCCGGCGCGGGCGCCGAGATAGGCGCCGGCCTCTGACTCCACCAGCGCCTTGAGCGCGACCGGCGCCCAGTTCAGATTGGTGATCTGGTCGTGGGCGCGGGCCAGCGCCTGGATCCGGCCGCCGAGCACGCTGGCGAATTCCTCGATGCTCGCGGTGTTGTCCTTGCTCTGCGCCACCAGGCCGCGGACCAGGCTCAGGATGTTGCGGACCCGGTGATTGAGCTCGGCGATCATCAGTTCCTGCCGCTCCTGCGCGCCGCGGCGCTCGCGCGCGGCCAGATCGGACAGTTGCAGGATGACTTCGAGCAAGGTGACGCGCAGGCTCTCGGCGATGCGCAGATCCGCCGACGACCATGGCTTCGATTGGCCTGCGACCGTCTCCTGCCACAGCTCGAAGCTCTTGCGCGGGGTCAGGCGGGCGCCGAGCGGTCCCTCTGCATAGGATTTGTTGGGATCGCCGGCCCAGTTGACCGAGCGCAGCACCTCGCGGCGGAAGAAGATCAGGCAATCGCGCGGCGTCCGCGAGATCGGGATGGCAAGGAAGCCGGCGGCGCGATCCCGGAACGATTCGCCGGCGGCATAGACCTTGGCGATTTCGGCGCTGGCGCAGATCCGTCCCGGCGAGGTGCGGTTGATGAAGCCGACGAGGTCCTTGACCTCGCTCTCGGTCGGCGTCTCGCCCTCCAGCGTGATGTGGCCGTCGGACCACACCGCGATCCCGTCGCATGCGATCATCCTGCGATAGTCGGCGATGAAATCGATGATGGCGCGCGGGCTGTGCGCATGGGTGGCCGCCGTCTCCATCAGTTTTTCCTGGATCTGATGGGCGCTGGTTTCGTACGCGACGTCGCTCTCGCGCTCGCGCCCCTCCAGGATCCAGGAGAACATCTGGCCGAACAGCTCGGAGGCGGTGCGCTTCTCGAACGAGATATGGCGTGGCTGGTAGTGATGGCAGGCGAACAGGCCCCAGAGCTTGCCGTCGCGCAGGATCGAGACCGACATCGAGGCGCCGACGCCCATGTTGCGGAGATATTCGATGTGGATCGGCGAGACGCTGCGCAGCACGCTCATCGACAGATCGAGCAGTTCGGCGCTGTGGGTCGCCGTCGATTTCAGCGCCGCCGGGCGCGCATCGATGTCGGCGATGATGCGGAGCCAGTTGCGCTGATAGAGAATCCGCGCCTGCCTGGGAATGTCGGAGGCCGGGTAATGCAGCCCGAGGAACGGCTCGAGCCCCGACGCCGCCGCCTCGGCGATCACCTCGCCCGACCCGTCCGGGTGGAAGCGATACACCATCACCCGATCGAAGCCGGTCAGAACCTTGAGCTGCCGGGCAGCCTCCTGCGCGAGCTCGGCGAGGCCCCTTGTCTTGCGCAGACGGCCGAGCATCAGGCGGACCAGTTCGCCGGAGTTGACGTCCGGCTCGAGCACGCTCGGCTCGGCCTCGACGACGAGATAGGCGCCGGAAAAATGAATTGCGAGATCGAACGGCGGCCGGCCCGACTGCAGCTGCAATCCGAAGATGCGCTCGACCGCATCGGGGCCGCTGAGATAATCGACGCGGGCGCGGATCGCGCGGACCGCAGCCTCCGAGAACACCCGCGAGATCGGGCGCTGCAGCAGCCTGGAAAACTCCATGCCGAGGAAATCGCCGGCATTCTCCGAGGCCATGCAGATCGTGAAGTCGGACAACAGCGTCAACAGGAAGCCGAACGGCTGCACGCTGCCGGGAATGTGGATCGGCTCGCGATCACAGTTGGAGAGGTTGACCTGTTCGTTCATGCGTGTCCGTTCATGCTTGAGCCGCCGTTCTCGCAAACAACGCGAACGCCTGACATGCGCCGTCGACCGCCTCGGCCTCCTCGTCCGCCGTCATGGCTTCCTGCGCGAGCCGGGCCAGAAAACTCCGCCACAGCGGCTGGCCGGCGCCGTGGCCGAGATAGGCCGTGGTCGCCGCGACCAGCGGATCGGCGGATTGCAGGATGGTCCGCAGCAGGAAGGCCGCCCCCAGCCGCGAACCCTCCAGCACATAGAG
>NZ_JBAURI010000930.1:0-11911 GCF_049581145.1 Bradyrhizobium sp. | reverse complement strand
GCGACGCGCAGCGACTCCCAGTGCCGGCGCAAGCCGGCCTGTATGGGGCTACCAGGCGAGACAAGCAGGGCGCGACATTGTAGAACCCGCCCGCTGCATCGATTTCTTTTCCTTTAGACCCAAGAGACCATGTCCCTGCTTGTCAAAATTTGCGGCCTGTCCACCCGTGAGACGCTCGACGCCGCACTCACTGCTGGCGCCGACATGGTCGGGTTCGTGTTCTTCCCGCCGTCACCGCGCCATCTCGGCCTCGAGGCCGCGCGGGCCCTCGGTGAACAGGCCAAGGGACGGGCCGTCAAGGTCGCGCTGACGGTCGACGCCGGCGATGTGACGCTGGACAATATCGTCGAGACGCTGAAGCCGGACATCCTGCAGTTGCATGGCCATGAATCGGTCGCGCGCGTGCGCGACATCAGGCAGAGGTTCCAGCTTCCCGTCATGAAGGCCATCGCGGTCGAAAGCGCGGCCGATCTTGCAAGCCTGCCCGGCTATGCCGCGGTCTGCGACCGCGTCCTGTTCGATGCCCGGCCGCCCAACAACGCGACCAGGCCCGGCGGCCTGGGCGCCGTGTTCGATTGGCATGTGCTCAAAGGTATCGAGAGCGGCCTGCCGTTCATGGTATCCGGCGGCTTGACTGCCGAAAATGTCGCGGAAGCGGTTCGTGTGACCCAAACGAGCGGCGTCGACGTTTCCTCAGGGGTCGAGCGCGCCCCCGGCGTGAAAGACCCCGAAATGATCCGCCAGTTCATCCGCGCCGCACGCGCGACCGAAGAGTTGACCGTTCGATGACCCAAGCCTCGTCTCAAGCCTCGCCCAAAGCCCTTCCCAACTCCTTCCGCAGCGGCCCCGACGAGGGCGGCCATTTCGGCATTTTCGGCGGACGGTTCGTCGCGGAAACCCTGATGCCGCTGATCCTCGATCTGGAGCAGGCCTATGCGCAGGCCAAGGCTGATCCTGCGTTCCAGACTGAGATGAACGGCTATCTGCGCGACTATGTCGGCCGGCCGTCGCCGCTTTATTTCGCCGAGCGCCTGACCGAGCATCTCGGGGGGGCCAAGATCTATTTCAAGCGCGAGGAACTGAACCACACCGGCTCGCACAAGGTGAACAACGTGCTGGGGCAGATCATGGTGGCGCGGCGCATGGGCAAGAAGCGCATCATCGCCGAGACCGGCGCCGGCCAGCACGGCGTCGCGACCGCGACGCTGTGCGCGCGGTTCGGCCTTGAATGCGTGGTCTATATGGGCGCAGTCGATGTCGAACGGCAGCAGCCCAACGTGATCCGCATGGAGATGCTGGGCGCAAAGGTCGTTCCGGTGCAATCGGGCACGCGGACGCTAAAGGACGCGATGAACGAGGCGCTGCGCGACTGGGTCACCAACGTGCACGATACATTCTACTGCATCGGCACCGTCGCCGGTCCGCATCCCTATCCAATGATGGTGCGCGACTTCCAGTCGGTGATCGGCACCGAGACGCGCAAGCAGATGCAGGAGGCCGAGGGGCGGCTGCCGGATTCGCTGGTGGCCTGCATCGGCGGCGGCTCCAACGCAATGGGGCTGTTCCACCCTTTCCTCGATGATCCCACGGTCGAGATTTTCGGCGTGGAGGCGGCGGGCCACGGATTGACGCAATTGCACGCCGCCTCGATCGCGGGTGGGCGGCCGGGCGTTCTGCACGGCAATCGCACTTATTTGCTGATGGATGACGACGGCCAGATCCAGGACGCTCATTCGATTTCGGCAGGGCTCGACTATCCCGGCATCGGACCGGAGCATTCCTGGCTGCATGAGATCGGCCGGGTGAAATATCTTTCGGCGACCGACGACGAAGCGCTCGCCGCGTTTCAACTGCTGTCGCGGCTCGAAGGCATCATCCCCGCACTCGAACCGGCGCACGCCATCGCCAAAGTGATGGAGCTCGCGCCGGCGCGTTCGAAGGACCATCTGATGGTGATCAATCTCTCCGGTCGCGGCGACAAGGACGTGCCGCAAGTCGGCGATATCCTGCGGGAGAAAAAGAAGTGACCCGTATCGACGCGCGTTTCGCGCAACTGACGAAAGAGGGCCGTTCGGCCTTCGTCACTTTCCTGATGGCCGGCGATCCTGATCCCGCCACGTCGCTCGAAATCGTCAGGGCGCTGCCGCAGGCTGGTGCCGATATCATCGAGATCGGCATGCCGTTCACCGATCCGATGGCGGATGGGCCGTCGATCCAGGCCGCCGGGCTGCGCGCGCTCAAGGCCGGCATGACGTTGAAGAAGACGCTGGAACTGGTGCGCGGCTTCCGCAGGGAAGACGAAGCGACGCCGCTGGTGCTGATGGGCTACTACAACCCGATCTACATCTATGGCGTGGACAAATTCCTCCTCGATGCCAAGAGCGCAGGCGTCGACGGGCTGATCATCGTCGATCTGCCGCCGGAGGAAGACGCCGAGCTCTGCCTGCCGGCGCTGCAGGCCGGACTGAATTTCATTCGGCTGGCGACGCCGACCACCGACGATAAGCGGCTGCCCGCCGTGCTCGCCAATACCTCGGGTTTTGTGTACTACGTGTCGATCACCGGCATCACCGGTGGCGCCTCCGCCGATTCCAGCGCGGTTGGCGACGCGGTCGCGCGCATCAAGCGGCATACCGATCTGCCGGTCTGCGTCGGCTTCGGCATCCGCACGCCGGAAGCGGCGCGGGCGATTGCGCAACACGCCAATGGCGCGGTGGTTGGAACCGCCCTGGTCGATGCCTTGCGCGGCAGCCTCGATGGCGAGGGCCGTGCGACGGCGAAGAGCGTTGGCGCTGTCGCCGATCTTGCCTTCGCCCTTGCGCAGGGTGTCCGGGGTGCTAGGCAGGCTGCGGAATAGTCCGTCGGAGACAGCCTTTGACTTGCCGGGCCGCCGCCCAGCCGCCATATAGGCTAGGCGGCTCCCAAGAGAGACGTGGGTCGGGCTCGCAAATCGGAGCGAAACATGAATTGGCTCACCAATGTCGTCCGGCCGAAAATCCGCAACATCCTGCGGCGTGAGACGCCAGAGAATCTGTGGATCAAGTGTCCGGATTCCGGACAGCTCGTGTTCTACCGGGATGTCGAGGCCAACCAGTTCGTCATCCCCGGCTCGAACTATCACATGCGCATGGGCGCGGTGGCACGGTTGAAATCGATCTTCGACAACGAGACCTGGTACGACATCGCGCTGCCGGAGGTGACGCCCGATCCGCTGAAGTTCCGCGACGAACGCCGCTACGCCGACCGGATCAGGGACGCGCGCGCCCGCACTGGGCTGAACGACGCCGTCAAGGTCGGCTACGGCAAGCTCGAAGGTGCCGCTATCGTCATCGCGGTGCAGGATTTCGATTTCATGGGCGGTTCGCTCGGCATGGCCGCCGGTGAAGCCATCGTGCGCGGGCTTGAGCTCGCTGTCGAAAAGAAATCGCCCTTCATCGTGTTCGCGGCCTCCGGCGGCGCCCGCATGCAGGAAGGCATTTTGTCCCTGATGCAGATGCCGCGCACGACCGTCGCGGTCCAGATGCTGCGCGAGATCAAGCAGCCCTACATCGTGGTGCTGACCAATCCGACCACCGGCGGCGTCACCGCCTCCTATGCGATGCTCGGCGACGTCCACATCGCCGAGCCTGGCGCGCTGATCGGCTTTGCCGGCGCACGCGTCATCGAGCAGACCATTCGCGAGAAGCTGCCGGAAGGTTTTCAGCGCGCGGAATATCTTCGCGATCACGGCATGGTCGACATGGTCGTGCATCGTCATGATCTGCGCCCGACGTTGGCGCGGCTCTGCCGCCTGTTGACCAGGTCGCCCGCTCTTGAGCTGGCGCCGAAACCGCTGATGATTTCCGCGCCGGCCGAGACCGCGCCCGTCCCTGAACTCGCGCCGGCAGCGCCGCACGCGTGAACGCGCCCGCCGCCAGAGCTGTCGTCTCGCTCGACGAATTGATCGCGCGACTGTCCGCGCTCCATCCAAAGCGCATCGATCTCAGTCTCGATCGGATGCATCAGCTCCTCGCCCGGCTCGATCATCCCGAGCGCAGTCTGCCGCCGGTGATCCATGTCGCCGGCACCAACGGCAAGGGTTCAACGGTCGCCTATCTGCGCGCAATCTTGGAAGCTGCGGGCCTGCGCGTTCATGCCTATACCTCGCCCTATCTGGTGCGGATCAACGAATGTTTTCGTCTGGGTCGCGCCGGCGGGGGCGTGCTGGTCGACGATGAGGCGTTGCGGACGGCGTTCGATCATTGCGAGCGGATCAATGCTGGCGCGCCGCTGACCTTCTTCGAGGCCAAGACCGCCGCGGCATTCTGCCTGTTCGCGCAGCATCCGGCCGACGTGCTGCTGCTGGAGGTCGGTCTCGGCGGGCGGCTCGATTCCACCAATGTGATCGAGCGGCCGCTGGCATCGGTGATCGCGCCGATCGGGATGGATCACACCGAATATCTCGGTAGTACGCTGGCTGCGATCGCAAGCGAAAAGGCCGCCATCATCAAGCGCGAGGTGCCCGTCATCGTGGCCGAGCAAGTGCCGGAGGCCATGGCCGTGATCGAAGCCGAGGCCGGGTGCCGGCGCGCACCGCTGCATGCGGCCGGCCAGCAATGGCATGTCGGCGTCGAGCGCGGCCGGCTGGTCTATCAGGACGATCGCGGCCTGATGGACCTCGCCGCGCCAAAACTGTTCGGCCGGCACCAGTTCGAGAACGCCGGCCTCGCCATTGCGACGCTGCGCGCGATCGAAACGTTCAGGCTTTCGCATGCGGCCTATGAAGGCATCGTCAATGCCGAATGGCCGGCGCGGATGCAGCGGCTCTCGGCGGGGACGCTGCTCAATTGGGGGCCGCCGGGCTGCGAGATCTGGCTGGACGGCGGCCACAACGTGGATGGCGGTCGTGTCGCCGCGGCAGCCCTTGGCGATCTCGAAGAACGGGTATCACGGCCGCTGGTGGTGATTGCCGGCATGATGGCCAGCAAGGATGCCAAAGGCTTTCTGGCAAACTTCGCCGGACTGACCCGCCACATCATCGCTGTCCCGGTCCCGGACCAGGACAATGCGATGGCGCCGGAGCGGCTGGCGGACGCGGCCCGCGCGCTCGGTATGCGCGTCGAGCTCTCCGCTGGGATCGAAGCCGCGTTGCGGACGCTGGCGAACCTCGCCTACGAGGTTCCGCCGCGCATCCTGATCACGGGTTCGCTCTATCTCGCCGGCCCCGCGCTCGCGCTCAACGGCACACCGCCTGGTTAGGACCCCATGCGCTTTGCCGCGATCGCCGATGTCCATGGAAACTATCTGGCGCTGGCAGCCGTCGTCGCGGATATCCGCGCGCAAGGCATCGACGAGATCATCAACCTCGGCGACATGGCCAGCGGTCCGCTCGACGCGCGCCGTACGATGGACGCCTTGATGGCGCTCGACGCCGTTCATGTGCTCGGCAATCACGACCGCTATCTGATCGATCGGCCGCCGGAGCAAATGGGGTCGTGGGACCGGCCCGCGCATGCGCAGCTCGATGCCAGCCACCTCGACTGGCTGCGCGCGGTGCCGGCGACGCGCGTGTATCGCGAAAGCGTCTTTCTCTGCCATGCGACGCCCGGCAGCGACGAGGTCTATTGGCTGGAGACGGTCTTGCCGGACGGCACGGTACGGCTCGCATCGCCGGATGCGATCGAGCAGCCTGCCCGTGACATCGCGCAGCCGCTGATGCTCTGCGCCCACTCCCATATCGCGCGCAAGGTACGACTCGCCGACGGTCGCCTGATCGTCAATCCCGGCAGTGTTGGCTCGCCCGGCTACCGTGACGTTCACCCGTTCCCGCATGTCATGGAAGCCGGCACGCCAGACGCGCGCTATGCGATCCTGGAAGGGCCCGAGGGAGGCTGGCGCGTGACGTTCCGGTACGTGCCCTACGATCACGATGCGATGGCCGCACTGGCGCGCCGCAACGGCCAGCCCGAATTGGCCTCCGCGCTGGCGACGGGCTGGATCATGTAGAGGCGGCATCCGCGCGACCATTGGCCCGCTGTCCTTGCGCCAGGAGCTTCATCGGATCAGCCGCCTTTTGCTGCAGCTGATCGAAGCCGCACTGCCGCGGCGCCTTGTCTACCCGCCAGCGCAGGATCGAGGTGCCGTGGCGAAACCGCTCGCCAGAGAAATGATCGTAGCAGACTTCGACGACGAGCTTTGCCTGCAACGGACACCATTGCGCCGAGCGTGCGGTCGACCAGCGGCTCGGGCCGCCCGGCGCGTTGCCGGTGAAACCGGGAGCTGCGATCAGCGGCTCAAGCTTTTTCGTCAAGGCCGGCTTTTCGTCCTGCTTGATCGCCGAGGTGAAGCCGACATGGTGCAGCAGGCCGTCCTTGTCGTACAGACCGAGCAGCAGCGAGCCGATCACCTTGCGGCCCGCGATCCTGTTGGTGGCGTAGCGGAAGCCGCCGACCACGCAATCGGCGCTGCGGAATTTCTTGATCTTCTGCATGCCGTCGCGGCTGCCGGACTGGTAGGGCAGGTCGAGGCGCTTGGCGATCACGCCATCCGAGCCGCCGCCGGATTTTTCCAGCCATTTCCTGGCGGTGGCATAGCTTGCGGTCGTGGGCGATAGCCGGAACATCCGGTTCGATTTGAAAGACGT
Source organism: Bradyrhizobium sp. (assembly GCF_049581145.1). Classification (GTDB taxonomy): domain Bacteria; phylum Pseudomonadota; class Alphaproteobacteria; order Rhizobiales; family Xanthobacteraceae; genus Bradyrhizobium. Next base: position 5,289 of record NZ_JBAURI010000930.1, on the reverse strand, counting down.
CTTGGCAAACTGCTCCAGCGCCGGTCGGCGCTTGCCAAGCGGTTGGGCCGACAACTCTGCGTCTTTTTCCGTTGCGAGCAGGTCGAAGGCGATGAACAGCGCCGGCGTCTGCTGCGACAGCCGTTGCACGCGGCTTGCGGCGGGATGGATCCGCTGCAGCAGGTCGTCGAAGGAGAAGCTCTTGCCGCGCGGCACGACGATCTCGCCGTCCAGCGTGAACCGCGCCGGTTTCAGCCGCAGCGCGGCCTCGACCAGTTCGGGGAAGTATCGCGCCAGGTCCTCGCCGGATTTGGAGCGGAGGTCGATCTTGTTGTCGTGACGCGCAAGGATGCAGCGAAACCCGTCCCATTTCGGCTCGTACTGCCATTCCGCGCCGCGCGGGATCGCGTCGACGGAGCGCGCCTCCATCGCCATCAGGACGGCGGACGTTTTTGCGGACTTGCGGCGGGGCGGTGGCAAACCCAGAACTCACCAAATGAAAAACATGTGACCTCAACGCAAACGGCCGGCATTTCGCCGGCCGTCTCGAATAAAATTGTCACCCGAAGCAATCACACCGCGGCGGTGATCCACTGCTGCAGCTTCTGCTTCGGCGCGGCGCCGACCTGACGGGAGGCCATTTCGCCGCCCTTGAATATCATCAGGGTCGGGATCGACATCACGCCGTATTTCGATGCCGTCTTCGGGCTCTCGTCGACATTGAGCTTCACGATCTTGACCTTGTCGCCCATCGCACCGGAAATCTCGTCGAGCGCCGGCGCGATCATGCGGCAGGGGCCGCACCATTCGGCCCAGAAATCGACCACGACGGGCCCGGTCGCGTTGAGCACCTCGGCTTCGAAATCGGCGTCAGAAACCTTGCCAACGGCCATGGAAGTACCTCTTTCGGTTGAAGGGATAAGGCGCGGCTCCCCGAGGAATCGCGCCGGGATCATGAACGAAACCTATGAATGGAGCTATGCCGGGTCAAGTTGGCATCCCCGGATGCCAGTTCCGCGTCCAGCGCGGGCGCAGAAATCTCCATGAATTCAGTGCTTTCAGTCCAGAGCAGCGCCGCGCGGACGACCCTGTCGGGATAAAGCCGCCGCAGCACGGCGCGGTACAGCGCCAGTTGCCGGACATAGGCGGACGGCGCGTCGGCGACGCGGGACGGGGGATTGTGGTTGGTCTTGAAGTCGACGATCAGGACCTCGTCCGGCGTCACCACCAGCCGGTCGATCTGGCCCGACACCGCGCGGAGCCGCCCCGCCAGCTCGAGCCGGCTGACGATCGAGACTTCAGCGCGGCTGCCTGCGCCGAACACCGCCGCGAAGCGGATATCGCCGATCAGGCCCAGAACCGTTTCCGCCAACAGCGCGCGGTCCGTCTCGCTCCAGTCTTGCGCGTTTCGGACGAGATATTTTTGCGCGGCCTCCGCGCGCCGCTCGGGGGCGATATCGGGCAGCGATTGCAGCAGCCGGTGCACCAGCGTCCCGCGCTGCATCGCCTGCCGGCGCTGCACGATGGTTTCGCCCGGCTTCATCTCGCGCCGCCCGGTGTTCGCGGCCTCGGAAGGGCGCAGCGGGTCCGGAGCGGCAGCATCGGCGGCAACGGGCGTGCGCAGCCACGCTGGCAAGGCTAGAGGCGCGCTTGCTACAGGCGACACCGCAGCCGCGCCCGCAGGCGCACCGGCGTCTTCCAGCCGGGAAAATCGCTTCACGATGCCATCCGGCATCGCGATCGTCTCTTCCTGCAATCCGGAATTGGCCAGCCCCTTGCAGACCAGATCGTACCAGCAGAGGCTTCGCACGCTCTTCATGTTGCCGGGCATGCAGCCGCCGACGATCAGCCGGTCCGCGGCGCGCGTCATCGCCACATAGAGCAGCCGGCGGTATTCGTTCTCGGTGTCGTCCTGCATGACGGCGCGGGCCGACGCCACCGCTTGCGGATCGTCGGCCTTGCGGCCGGCCCAGACCACGACTTCGCCGCCTTGTACTTCGCTGCTTTGGCCGGCCGGCAGATGAATCAGCTTCAGCCGCTGCGTGTCGGCGGGCGAGGAGGTGGTGTCGACCATGAACACCACGGAAGCTTCCAGTCCCTTGGCGCCGTGCACGGTCATGACCCGGACCTCGTCGCGCGAGATTTCCATGTCGCGCTTCACCTCGGTATCGGCTGCGCGCAACCAGGCCACAAAACCCTGCAGCGAGGCCGGCGCCTTCCTTTCATAGTTCAGCGCCAGCTCGAGGAATTCATCCAGCGCGTCATTGGCCTCGTGCCCGAGCCGGCGCAGGATGCGGTTGCGGCCGCCGTCGCCGCCGAGCAGCCAGGCATAGAACGCGAACGGCGTTTCGCGCGCAAAGCGGTTCTCGTATTGCGCGAGGCGCCGCAGCGCATCCTGGAACTTGCCGTTGGCTGTCGCCTGCCGGGACAATGCCGCGCGCAGCGAGCCCTCGCGCTGCCAGGCCAGCTCGAACAGATCGTCGTCGGTCAGGCCGAACAGCGGGCTCTTCAAGGCTGTCGCCAGCGCCAGGTCGTCCCGCGGCAGCAGCAGCGCATCGGCGAGGTTCATCAGGTCGATGATCGCGATATGCTCGGTCAGCTTGAGCCGGTCGGCGCCGGCGACCGGAATATTGGCGTGCTTCAGCGCCTGGATCACCGCGTCGAACGCGTTGCCGCGCCGCCGCACTAGGATCAGCACATCGCCAAAGCGCAGCCGCCGGCGGCCGCCTTCGTGCCCAGTCATGGTGCCGCACTCGACCAGCCGCTTGATCTCGGCCTGGATGCGCCTTGCGAGCTTCACTTCCGGGCTGGTCATGGCCACGCCGTCGAACGGCGCGCGCCAGCCCTCGATGTCGGCCTTGTCGTCGGCTTCGGCGAGCTCCCAGAGCTCGATCAAGCTCGGCCCGGCGTCGGCCAGCGCATGATGCAGCGGATAGGTCGTCTCGGCATGGATGCTGCGATAGATCGCTTGGTCGCGGAACACATGGTCGACCGATTGCAGGATCGCAGGTCCCGAACGGAACGAATAGGTGAAGGATACCGGATCGAAGCTCAGCCCGGCGGCGACGAACCGGCGCTGCAATTCGCGGCGGCGCTGGTCGAACTGGCGTGGCTCCGCGCCCTGGAACGAGAAGATCGACTGCTTCTCGTCGCCGACCGCAAAGATGGTGCGGACCGTGCCGTCGCGCGCGCCGGCGCCGGAGGTGAACTCGGCGATCAGATGGAACACGATGTCCCATTGCCGCGGACTGGTGTCCTGCGCCTCGTCGATCAGCACATGATCGACGCCGCGGTCGAGCTTGTAATGCACCCAGCCGGACGAGACGCGCTCCAGCATCGCCAGCGTCTTGTCGATCAGATCGTCATAGTCGAGCAGGCCGCGCTCGGACTTTTCCCGCCGGTAGTTCGCGACCGCCGCGGTCGCGATGTGCACGAGCGCCCGGGTGCGGTCGCGGGCAACCAGCGCGCGACGCTTTTCGATCAGCGGCGGGAGGCGCGACGCCTCGGCCTCGAACCACCCCGCGATGGCGCGATTGCCGTCACAAAACCGCTTCGTCAGGACCGACTTGCGCGGCGCCTTGTCGTCGGTGAGAAAAACAGAGAGATAGCCGTCCACCTGCTCGGCGCCGGTCGACCGGAATGCCGCGCGAAGCCGCGCGGCCTGCTCGGTGTCCGACTTGCTGCCGGCATCGAGCGCATCGGCGATCTCCGGCCAGCGCCTGCGCGGCAGATGGGTCCCATCGAGAATCTCGCGCTCGACAGTGTCGATGCGATCTTCGGGATCGACGCCAAGCGCTGCGGACAATTGGGCCGCCGCCGCCTCGGCGCTGCCGGCCGTGTCGGTCCAGGCCATGAAATGATCGTGGCTGAGACAGGCCTCGCGCACGACGTCCTTGAAGGTGACGTCGGCGGCGCTGGCCATCGCGGTCATCAGCGCGCGCCCGGTCGCGCTCTGAGGGTCGCGCGAGGCCTCGAGCAGCACCCTGAGATTGGCGCGCTCCATCATCTCGGTCTGGTCGCGGTCGTCGAGCACGGCAAAGCGCGCCGGCACGTTGGCCTCGAACGGAAACTGCTGCAACAGCCGCGTGCACAACGCGTGGATGGTCTGCACCTTCAATCCGCCCGGCGTCTCCAGCGCACTGGCGAACAATTCGCGCGCGATCTTTCTCAAGCGATGGGTCGGCTGCGCGATCCCGACATCGCGGATCGCGTCATCGAGCGCGGCATCGTCGAGCGTCACCCAATGGCCGAGCGTGGTGAACACCCGCTCCGCCATGTTGGCGGCGGCGGCCTTGGTGAAGGTGATGCAGAGGATCTTTTCCGGCGCCACGCCGTCGAGCAAAAGCCGGATCACGCGCTGCACCAGTACATGGGTCTTGCCCGAACCGGCATTGGCCGAGACGAAGGCGGATGCCGCCGGGTTCGACGCGCGTGCCTGCGTCGCGCGAACCAGATCGGGAATCGGGCGCGGCGCCTTCACCATTCCTCGATCCCCAACCCGCCGGCCGCCGACCATTCCTTGATGCGGGCGAGGTCGTCATAGGCGCCGTAGCGGTTGGCCCACATCGACAGGTTCAGCGAGGTATAGGCCTGGTTCTCGTCCTCGAACTGGCGGATCAGCGCCGCGAGCTTGGCCAGCGCCTCGTCGGCCGCGTCATCGGGGGATTGCGCCGCATCGCTCTTGTTGATCTTCAGCTCCAGCGTCCGCTGTTCGCCCGGCGGATTGTTGCCGGAGAGCCTGACATAGACCAGTTCGCCGACCGAGCCGCCGGCGGCAATGTCGGCAAAGCCGCCCTCGCGCAGGATCGCCGCTTCCAGCGTGAGCTGCGGCGACAGCCCCATCCGCACCTGCTTGCCGGTCGGCGGCTGTCCGGTCTTGTAGTCGAGGATCGCGAACGTGCCGTCGCGGCGGCGCTCGATGCGGTCGGCGCGCGCCGACAGCACGAAGGTCCGCGCATGGTCGAGTTGAATCGGGATCTCGCCCCTGATCTCGGCCTCGATGCCGGCGATGGCCTCGCGCCGCGCGATTTCCCAATCGGCGAACCACGACGTGATTCGCAAAAACCGCGGCCACCACAAGGCGCGGGCCTCGGGACGCTCCATCAGGGGCGCGAAATATGTCTCGCCGATCTGGCGCAGCGCGCGCGCCGGATCGTCGGGCAGGCTCGCCGCATACTCCTTCGTGAACTCGCCGAGCGCGTCATGGATCGCCGAGCCGCGATCGGCCGCCGATAGCGGCATGTCGACGGGATCGAGCGGGTCCAGTCTCAGGATATATTTGGCGTAGATCGTGTAGGGATCGCGCAGCCA
>NZ_JBAURI010000929.1:0-1774 GCF_049581145.1 Bradyrhizobium sp. | reverse complement strand
GGCGATATGTGTTCGCGCGGGATCGATCCGATAATTCGCCGATGCGCCAGCGGGCGTGTGGGTCTGAGCAAGGACGCCAATCGCCAAGATCGCGCAGGCGATGCGGGCGCGCCGGATCGTATTGTCGCGTGCGGTCACGTGCTCCTCACCATTTATGATCAGATGAACATTCGAGGAGGGCGGCTTATTCGTTTCCGATGCCTGGTTTCACATATTCGTTACTGTTTGCCGACATCAAAGGCCGTCGCCCGATGCCCGGACGCCGGATTTCAGATCCGCTTTTCGATCGTCTGCGCCAAGGCGACGGCCCTCTCCTCCGGAATGCGGCCGATCACCAGATGACTGCGTCCGCTTTGAGACCACCAGGCGAGCGACAGGTCATCCCGGCGCTCCGAGCGAATTGGCGCGTCCGTCGCGTGGTTTGCGAAGATACAGAGCAAGACCGGCGCGCCCGAGGGATCGACGTAGGCGATCACGCCCAACGGTTTACCCTCGTAGGCGAGCATGCACGCCACGGTGAAACGGAGCCCCGGGAGAGCGACAGTTTCCGGCGTCAGGTTGGCGCCCACCCTGGCGCCGAGGGCGGTCAGCTCAATCGCTTGCAGCGAGGCGTCCGGGTTTAACGGACTGAAGGTCTCATTCGTATAGAGGTTCGTGTATTCGACCACCGCCGAACGCCAGTCGTCCCGGTCGCCAAGCAGGCCAAAGCTCAACGCGATCCAGGCCGCGGCGCCTGCCGCGACGAGCCCGATCGCAATGCCGGCCGCAAGCTGTCGCAGTCCGTGACCGGAGAATCGGCCCGGCGGCTGGCGAGCCGGCCGGTCCACCGGAATCGCGGCCCGAAGGCGCTCCAGGGGAGCTTGGCGGAGAAGTTCGTCCAGTGACGCCGCGATCGGCGCGCCGGCCGCCCGCAATTCGTCGTAGCGCTGACGTAGCCGCTCGTCCGTCGCCAAGCGCGCCAGAAGCGCGGCTCGACGGCTTTCATCGAGTTCGTTGTCGATCAGAGCGACAAGTTCGGCGTCTTCGTCAGTCATCGTCTTGCTGCAGAATGCTCCTATTTAAGTCTCGCCAGCGCCGCGCGCGCCGCGGCCAGCCTGCTCATGACGGTGCCGATCGGGATCGCGAGAGCCGCCGCCGCCTCAGCGTAGGTGTACCCTTCGCCATAGACCAGCAACATCGTGTCGCGCTGCGCCTCGGGAAGCCGGTCAATCGCTCTTAACACCGCGGAGGCGGTAATATTCATTTCGATTTCACGCGCGCCGTCGGTCGTCAAGACGTCCTCGGGGTCAACGAAGCCGCCGCCTTCACGAATCCGTCGCGACCGAAGCTCATTCAGCCAGATCGAGCGCAAGATAGCGAGCAGCCACCGGTCAACTCTCGTTCCGGGAACGAATTGATCGGCGCGCTCCATCGCGCGCAGGCAAGTCGCCTGCACGAGGTCGTCGGCGACGTCCCGCGCCCTAGACAAAACGAGCGCGTAACGCCAAAGGCGCGCCAGGGAGGGCTCGAGCCCGGCCCGCACCTCGCGTCGACTTTCTTCGCTCATGGCTCTAATAGAGCACGATCGGGCGATGAGCGAAGAGGGCGGATCGAATATTTTCCATCGATCTCGCGTTCGCGTCTAAAATCGCGGCTCGAATAATTGGCGGCCTGACGTGTTTCCTGGGCTCCGTATCTCAATCGGAAGGACCTGGCGATGCACAACTATCTCAAATCTCATCACGAAAACCGCGGCGGTTTTGCTTCCGCGTTCTGTTGCGGATTGATTGTCGCC
>NZ_JBAURI010000928.1:0-1802 GCF_049581145.1 Bradyrhizobium sp. | reverse complement strand
CGCTGCGACAGCGGATGCCGGGATCGAACCGGTTTGGAGAGAAAGAGCCGGAACAGAACCAACGACAACAAAAAGCGCCAGTACGCCTATCCAGACAATTCGCATCGGCAATCTCCTCACACCCATCCAGTCTGAGACAATCAGGACTGCACCCGCTTTTATCAGACTGATTCCGATCTATGCCACAAAATTCTCCTCGAAGCCACGGCATCTCAATCGCTAGATTTACCTCCCTCGCAATCTTCGCGATCCTCGCGCCCCTCGCCGCCTCTGCTCAACAGGCCACTCCCGTCCTGCTGGATGCCATGACCACCGAGCTCCAACGAGCCTTCACATCGCTCGGCAAATCCGCCGGCGCGGGAAACGACAAACAACTACCGCCCTACTTCCTCAGCTACTCGGTAAGCGATGCCAGCGCCGTCACCATCCGCGCCCAATACGGCGCCATTGTCGGCAGCTCCTCCAATCATGTGCGCGTCGCCGACATCCAGGTCCGCCTCGGCGATCCCAAACTCGACAATACCCACGGCGACCATCGCGGCTCGGCAGTCAACAGCCTCGAACTGCCCCTCGCCGATGACCGAGAAGCCCTCGCTCGCTCTCTCTGGCTCGCCACCAACACCGGCTACGGCAACGCCGTCGACAACTACCTCCGCGTTAAAACCGAAGCTCAGGTCCGCGCCAAAGAGGAAGACACATCCCCCGACTTCAGCAGCGAACCGCCCCAGGTAGCCATCGCCAAGCCCGCTCCGCCCGTCGTCATCGACCGCGCAGCATGGGAACAACGGGTGCGCGCCCTCTCCAAAATCTTCCGCGAATATCCCGACGTCTACCAGAACGTCGTCATGCTTTCCGTGCAAAATGAGACCGACTACTTCGCCTCATCCGAAGGCTCGCGCGTCGTCACGCCGCATCTACAAGCCCGCCTCGTCGTTCTCGCCGTCACTCGCGCCGACGACGGAATGGACCTGTTCCGCGACCAAACCTTCGAAGCCGAAACCATCGACGGTCTTCCCGCACAGCCCGAACTCGAGTCCGCCATCCGCTCGCTCGGCACAAGTCTCGAAGCTCTGCGCAAGGCTCCCGTCACCGAGCCCTTCGATGGACCAGCGATTCTCTCCGGCCGCGCCTCCGCCGTCTTCTTTCATGAAGTTCTCGGCCACCGCCTCGAAGGCCAGCGCCAGCGCGGCGACGACGAAGGCCAGACCTTCACCAAAGAAATCGGTAAAGACATTCTTCCCAGCTTTCTTTCCGTAGCCGACGATCCCACCCGCACGACTTTCGGCAAAACATGGCTCAGCGGCAGCTACACCTACGACGACGAAGGCCAGAAAGCCCAGCGCGTCGAGCTCATTCAGGACGGCGTGCTGAAGACCTTCCTCATGTCGCGCCTGCCCATCGCAAGCTTCAGCGAATCCAACGGCCACGGCCGCGCGCAAACCGGCCGCATGCCCACCGGCCGCCAAGGCAACCTCATCGTCACGTCCACGAAAACAGTTCCGGATGCCGATCTTCGGAAGGAGCTGATCGGCGAAGCGAAGAAACAAGGCAAGCCCTACGGCCTCTACTTCGAAGACATCTCGTCAGGCTTTGCAGTCACACAACGCAGCTCGCCGCAGGCCTTTCAGGTAATTCCACTCGTCGTCTATCGCGTCTACGGCGACGGCCGTCCCGATGAACTTGTCCGCGGCGTCTCCATCGTCGGCACACCACTCGCCGCGATGAAACGCATCCTAGCCACCGGCGACCACCCCGAAGTCTTCAACGGCGAGTGCGGCGCGGAGTCGGGCACAGTCCCTGTC
>NZ_JBAURI010000927.1:0-1891 GCF_049581145.1 Bradyrhizobium sp. | reverse complement strand
GCGTGGGGCCTCGGCCTCCCCGCCACGAGCGTTCGGGTGAACGCTGATCCCCGCTGATCGTCGAAAAAGGCCCTGCTGGCCGAAAAATGCTCCCTGTTAGGTGCAAAAAGCTCCCTGTTAGTGCCGCTCACGAGACGCAGCAAGCTTGGCGTTTTTTTTTCAGGCAAGACCGATTTGGCGGTGCTGGTGAGTGTCACTAACGGCGCTGCAATTGCGACGCGCTCTAATGAAGCTTGACCCTCGGCTCCGCGCGCCGCGAGAGGCCGCGCGCGAGCGTGCCGAGCGCGGTCTTGGTCACCCCGTGCAGCGCCCGCTCGTGCATCTTGTAGAGCGACCGATACGCCCATCGCGCCAGCACCCCTTCGATGAAGAGGTTGCCGCCGAGCGCGAGGTTCATGAGATTGCCGATTGCGCCCATCCGGCCGAAGGATACGAGCGAGCCGAAGTCGCGGTAGACGAACGGCTCAAGCGGCTGGCCCTGCAGCCGCCGCTTGAACTGCCTGGCGAGATGCGAGGCCTCCTGATGGGCGGCCTGGGCGCGCGGCGGGACGGGCGCCTCGGAGCCCGCGCGGGGAACGGCGGCGCAATCGCCAATGGCGAAAATGTCCGGGTCGCGTGTCGTCCTCAGCATGGGGTCGGTCACAAGCTGATTGGCGCGGTTGACCTCGAGCCCGTCGAGATCGGCGAGAACATCCGGCCCCTTGACGCCCGCCGCCCAGACGGTGAGTTCGGCGGGGATGAATTCGCCGCTCGCGAGTTGGATGCCGTCGGCGCGGACCGCCGAGACGCGGGCGCTGGTGCGCACATCGACGCCCATTTTGGTCAGGATCGCGAGGGTGGCCACCGAGATCCGCTCGGGCAACGCAGGCAGAATGCGGTTCGCGCCCTCGATCAGAATGATACGGATGTCCCGGTCCGGATCGACCTGGTCGAGGCCATAGGCCACCATCTCGCGCGCGCTCTGATAGAGCTCCGCGGCCAGCTCGGTGCCGGTCGCGCCGGCGCCGATGATCGCGACATGCAACTGGCCGGCGTGGATCGGCTCGCTCTGCGCCTGGGCCCTCAGGCCGGCGTTGACGAGGCGATGGTGAAACCGCACCGCCTGTTCCGCCGTCTCGAGCGGAACGGCGAATTCCGCCGCTCCCGGAGTGCCGAAATCGTTGGTCACGCTGCCGATGGCGATCACCAGCGTGTCATAGGGAATACTGCGGGGAGCGGCAATCTCACGGCCCTCGTCGTCATGGGTCGCCCCGAGCCGGACCAATTTCGCTGCGCGGTCGAGCCCGACCATCTCGCCGAAGTGGTAGCGAAAATGGCGCCAGTGGCCTTGTGCGAGATAATTGAGCTGGTGCTCGGAGGGGTCCATGCTGCCGGCGGCGACCGAATGGAGGAGCGGCTTCCACAAATGGGTGCGGCTGCGCTCAATCAGGGCGATGTCGGCCAAGCGCCGCTTGCCGAGCCGATCGCCGAGGCGGCTGACAAGCTCGAGGCCCGCCGCTCCGCCGCCAACGACCACGATTCGATGCGGCTGATTGTCGCTGGACAGCGGCGACATGAAATCCGAAGCCCCTCCGGTTACGCGCCCGCGCCCTCGAAAGGCTGGACTTTTTCGCCTTCCAATGTCGGCGGCGCCGAGGCGCAATGGCTAGCACGCGCCGTTGAAGAACCCCAATAGTCCGAAACCCGGAGCCAACGCCCCGCTGACGGGATATACTCGACTGCGCGCTGTTCGAGAGGAGTTCGTTCATGAGCGACATCGAAGAGGCTATCCGCAGACGAGCCTATGAGCTTTGGGAGCTGGCCGGCTGGCCCGAAGGCCGGAGCGATGAATTTTGGCATGCGGCGAGATTGGAGCTCGGCGCTAAAGAGACAATGGAGGAGAAGATCGACG
>NZ_JBAURI010000926.1:0-1647 GCF_049581145.1 Bradyrhizobium sp. | reverse complement strand
CGCCGGGACCGGCCAGCCGCATCGCGCCATAACCCATGCGGTTCACGGTGCGGTCGCCGAGCTTGAAAGTGGAGGAACGGGCCATGACGGACATCTTCAGTCTCCGATCGGTTGCGGCGATCCGGCCGTTGTCGTCCTGCCGGGAATTCGCTATCCCTATTTATGAAGAATCCTTCAGGTTTGGAATTCGCATATGGCCGGGCAGGCGCAAAACGCCTTTGAACCGCGGAAATCGCCGGTCCAGGCGCGATCGACCGTCACCGTGCAGGCGATTTACGAGGCGACCATTCAGGTTCTGCTCAGCCAGGGCGCCGAACGGCTGACCACGACGCGCGTCGCCGAGCGGGCCGGCGTCTCGGTGGGAACGCTGTACCAGTACTTTCCGAACAAGCAGTCGCTGCTGTTTGCCGTTCTCGAAGCCCATATCGAGAAGGTGGCGGAGACGATGCAGACGACCTGCGCGCACGCACGCGGCAAGCCGCTGGCGGAGATGGTCAAGCAGGTGGTTGAAGCGTTTGTCGACGTGAAAATGCAACGTGCCGATATTTCAGCGGCGCTGTACCGCATCGCCGCGGATATCGACGGGCCCGCGCTGATCCAGCGCGCGGCGCTGCGCATGCAAAAGGCGTTTGCGGCGGCGCTGCGGACGGCGCCGGACGCCGTGCTGCGCCAGGAGGAGTTTGCGATCCAGATGATGTTTGCGGCGATGGCGGGCGTGATGCGATCGGTGCTGGAGGGTGGCGCTTCAAAGGCGATGGTGGAGAAGCTGCGGCATCACCTCGTGCTGCTGTGCCAGTCTTATCTGGCGGCCACAGCGCAAACACGCCCGCGGCGATGATCCTTGTTCTGTCGCATGATGGTGCGAGCAGATGGCGAACCGGGCGCGCCGGCGGTGCCGCAAACTCCGTCATCGCGAGCGTCAGCGACGCAATCCATCGCGCCGCGGAGAAGGTGCGGATTGCTGATCGCAGGGGCTGCTCGCGATGACGGAGGATAACCACGCGCCTGCAAAGGTTACGAAAATTTTAGCCCGCCGGCCGGTCGCGATGGCGGGTGGTGGAAGCTGGTTTGTCTAGGATGGCCCCCTGACTGATTCTTGCCGGGTTCTGCCGAGTTCCTGCCGACTGATTCTTGCCGAGGGTCCGACCGTGAGCACGAGCGCGTCAGCCGTCCAGGAGACCGAGCCCCTCACATCGCCAGCGGCCGGGCGCGATGCGGCAGGCCCGGACTCCGCCGATTCTCCAAGTGCGGATTCTCCAAGTGCGGATTCTCCAAGCGCCGAATCTCCCAGCGCAATGCTCGCCCGCCTGCACGCCAGGCTCGGCGATGCCCATTTGCAGCGCGGCCATCCCCATCTTGCGGCCGGCAACTACCAGGTCGCGCTGCGGCTCGCTCCCCACCTCACGTCGTCCTGGTGCAATCTCGGCGATGTGCGTCTGAGGACCGGCAAGGCAACGGACGCCATCCCGCTTTATCGCCAGGCGCTGAAGCTGACGCCGGCGCATTGGGAGGCGCGCACGGGGCTGGTCGAGGCCTTGATGGCGACCAGGCAATATCCGGCGGCCAGGGCGCTGCTGCAGGACCTGCTCGCGGAACGGCCTCAGGACGGCCAGCTTCGGCATCAGCTCGGCAAGGTCTGCTTCGCGC
>NZ_JBAURI010000925.1:0-4941 GCF_049581145.1 Bradyrhizobium sp. | reverse complement strand
GTGGTGCTGCCCGACGAACTGGTGCTGCACAAGCCGGGCTGTCTCGCCCAGATGATGGACGCCGCCAGCCATCTGCGCGGGAAAGCCAACCTGATCGCGGTGCAGGAGGTGCCGGGGCACCTCACCCATCAATACGGCATCTGCGCCGTCGGCAAGCGTCATGCCCGCGGCAACATGTTCGAGATCGACAGCATGGTCGAGAAGCCGCCCAAGGGCACCGCGCCCTCTAATTTTTCGATCACCGGGCGCTACATCCTGCAGCCGGAGATCTTCAAGATCCTGGAAATCCAGGAGCGCGGCTCGGGCGGCGAGATCCAGCTCACCGACGCCATGATCGCGCTTGCCAAGACGCAGAGCTTCCACGGTGTCGAGTTCGTAGGCGAGCGGCATGATTGCGGCTCGAAGGCCGGCTTCCTGCGCGCCAACATCGCCTACGGCATGGCACGGCCGGATCTGCGAGAGGGCCTGCGCGCCGACATGCAGAAATATCTGGAGACGTAGCGGCCAACGCTCCGATCGCTCTTGCCGTCATTCCGAGCCATCGCGGAGCGATGAACCCGGAATCCCGAGATTCCCCGATGCGCAATCGCATCTGAGGTTGGCACGAAACCTGTCATCTGGCCGCAGTTGTGCGGACCCGTTGCTGCGCCCCGGAATGACGGCTTCAAGGTTGCGGAATGGCGCGGAGATCGCGCAATGCTGCGCGATGCCAAGACGAACCAGGCGGTGACGATTGTGAGCGACTACGACGCCCTGCGCGACTATCTGAAACAGCAGAAGCTGCCTGAATTCGTGCTGAGCTTCGAGAGGATCGAGGAGATCATCGACGCCGCACTGCCGCGCGCGGCGCAGCGTGCGTCGTGGTGGGAGACGCTGCGCAGCCCGCAGGAAAAAATGCCGCAGCGCGAGGCCTGCCTCGCCGGCGGCTATCTCGCGACGCGCATGCCAGATGGCAAAACCGTGCGGTTCAAGAAGATGAAGTGACGGCGCCTCGGCATCGTCCCTGTCCTGCAACAATCGCACCGGCGTCGTCCCACCCATGACCTCAGGCGCCGGTTGTGCGTCGCATCAACGCCTGCCGGTGGTCATGGATGGCGGCCTTCGCCGGGACGACGCGCGGGCGTGCGGCTCGCTTGACCGCAGTCATCCAAGCGGGCTAGCTCGCCGCCTCGAGTCGCTCTTCGGTCAAGAGCCGCATCGCGGCGTCGGCGTCCATCGGCTCGCCGAAGGCGAAGCCTTGGGCGTATTCGCAGCCCAATTGGTAGAGTTCGACCGCATCCGAGTCGGTTTCGGCGCCTTCGGCGACCACGTCCATGCCGAGATCATGCGCCAGCGCGATGATCGATTTCAGGATCACGGGCCGGGTGCCGCGGCTCGTGGTGCGGACGAAGGACTGGTCGATCTTGAGGGTGTCGAACGGGAAACGCTGCAGGTAGGCCAGCGAGGAGTGGCCGGTGCCGAAATCGTCGATTGACAGCCCGACACCGAGCTCGCGGATGCGGGTCAGCATCTGCGCGGCGTGCTCGGGGTTTTCCATCACCAGCGATTCCGTCAGCTCGAGTTTCAGCGTGCCGCGCGCCACCGACGAGCGCGACAGCACGGTGCGGATGTCGTGAAGCAGGTCGTGCCGCAGCAATTGCCGCGACGACACGTTGACGCTGGCGAAGATCGGCTCGCGCGCGCGCATCGCGCGCTGCCAGACCGCGAGCTGCCGCGCGGTCTGGTCCATCACGAAGTTGCCGAGATCGACGATCAGGCCGATCTCCTCGGCGATCGTGATGAACTCGATCGGCGACATCCGCCCCAATTTCGGGTGGTCCCAGCGCGCCAAGGCCTCGAAGCCGGCGATCGCGCGGTCTTCCAGCCGCACGATCGGCTGGTACAGGATGGTGATTTCCTGGCGCTCGATGGCGCGGCGCAGTTCGGACTCCAGCGTCAGCCGGTCGGTTTTCCGCGCCCGCATCGCCGGCTTGTAGACGTCGATGCGGTCGCCGCCGATCCGCTTGGAGTGATACATCGCAAGCTCGGCGTCCTTGATGATCTCGTCCGAGAGCTGGGTCTGGGGATCGGAGAGCGCGAGCCCGATCGAGGCGGTCAGGAAGATCTCGCGGTCGTTGAAGGCGATCGGGGCGCGGATGGTCTTGCGGATGGTCTCGGCAAAGGCGGTGATCCGCGCCGGCTCCTGTTCCGACAAAAGGATCAGGCCGAACTGGTCGCCTGCCATTCGCGCCAGCGTGTCCTGCGGCTTGAGTATCCGCGTCAGGCGCCGCGCCAGGGTCAACAGAATCGAATCGCCGACCGCGATGCCGACGGAATCATTGACCTGCTTGAAGCGGTCGAGGTCGATCACCATCAGCGTCGGCCGCAGGTTCGGCATGGTCTTGGCGAAATTGGCGACCGCGCCCAGCCGGTCCATGAACAATTTGCGGTTGGGCAGGCCGGTCAGATTGTCATGCACGGAATCATGCAGCAGGCGTTCTTCGGCGTTCTTGAGCTCGGTGACGTCGGTCAGGGTGCCGACCACGCGCGACACCTCGCCGTCGGAACCGACCACCGGCCGTGCCTTCAGCGCGAACCACATGAAATGGCCGTCCGGCGTCCGCAGCCGGAAATCCTGCACCAGGCGGCCGCGACGCTGGTCGAGCACGCTGTCGAGCGCGGCGCGGAAACGGTCCTGATCCAGCGGGTGCAACACCTCCAGCCATTTCGCCGCCGGGCCTTCCAGCGTGCCGCGCTTTAACCCAAGCAGGGTTTCGGTCTCGGGGCTGGTGAACACCTTGTCGGCCGAGACGTCCCAGTCCCAGATCAGGTCGCCCGAACCGGTCAGCGCCAAGGCGCGGCGCTCGACATCGGACACGATCCCGGTCGTGGCGCCGCCGCCGGCGAAGGCGTGCTGCATGACCGTAAATCCGATCAGCATCACGATCAGCACCAGGCCGCCGAGCAGCGCCGGGCCGACGATGTCGTTGGTGACGCTGCCGGCCACCGTCATGCCGGCTGCGACCACCCAGACCAGGAGCAGGAACCAGGTCGGGATCAACAGCACCGCGCGGTCGAAGCCGTGGGTCGAGAGATAGACGATCAGTCCGAAGCCGGCGAAGGCAATCAGCACCAGCGACATCCGCGCGATCCCCGAGGCGACCGGCGGATCGAACAATGCCACCGCCACCAGCGAGCCGAGAAAGGCGAGCCAACCGATCGTGATGTGGGAATAGCGCACATGCCAGCGGCTGAGATTGAGGTAGGCGAACAGGAACACCAAAAGCGTCGCGGCAAGCATCGCTTCGCCCGCCGCGCGCCAGATCCGCTCGGCGTTGTTCGACATGTCGAGCACCTTGCCCCAGAAGCCGAAATCGACGCCGATATAGACCAGCACGGCCCAGGCGAGCGCGGCGGCGGCCGGAAACATGATGCTGCCCTTGACCACGAACAGAATGGTCAACACCAGCGCCAAAAGACCGGAAATGCCGATCACGATGCCCTGGTAAAGCGTGAACGAATTGACTTTGTCCTTGTAGGCGTCGGGATCCCACAAATAGAGCTGCGGCAGCTTGTCGGTGCGCAGTTCGGCGACGAAGGTGATGACGGCGCCGGGGTCGAGCGTAATGCGGAATACGTCCGCGGTCGGACTCTCCTGGCGGTCGGGACGATCGCCGGTCGACGGCGTGATGGTCGCGATTCGCGACAGGCCGAGATCGGGCCACAGCAGTCCGGAACCCACGACGCGATAGTGCGGCGCGACGATCAGGCGATCGAGCTGGTCGTCTGTATTGTTGGCGAGCGCGAACACCACCCAATTCTGGCCGCCCTCGCGGGCGCGAACCTCGATGCGCCGGACGATGCCGTCGGTCCCCGGCGCGGTTGAGACCTGAATGCGGTCGGTGTCGCTGTGCTGGTGTTCAAGAACGCCGGTGAGGTCGATCGCGGGCGCGTCGCCGCGGACGCTGACCGCGTCAAGGGCACGTGCCGGCGAAGCCACAACAATCACCAGGCCCAGCGCGGCGAGCGCAAGGCACCTGATCAGACGCAATGTCAGTACTCCGCGTTCAACCGCAAAGGTGTTCGGTTGTACGCGATGATTGCCACGAAACCGAGGGAAATCAAAGGGTTTCCGGATCGTGTTTGTTAGCGGCAGCTAAACCTGCAACACAATTTTGCCAATATGCTCGGAGGTCTCCATGCGCCGGTGTGCGTCGGTGGCTTTTTCCAGCGGGAATGTGCTGTCCATCAAGGGCTTTAGTCGGCCCTCGCGCAATAGCGGCATAACCTTGGCCTCGATCGCTGTGACCATCGCGGCCTTGTCCGTATTGCTGCGGGGACGCAGTGTCGAGCCAGTGTGGGTCAGGCGCTTCACCATCAATTTGGCGAAATTGGCCGTGGCCTTCGGGCTGCCGCTCAGGAATGCGATCTGGACGATGCGGCCGTCGATCGCCGCTGCCTCGTAGTTGCGCTCGATGTAGTCGCCGCCGACCATGTCGAGGATGACGTCGGCGCCGGCGCCTGCCGTCGCCGCCTTGACCTCGGCCACGAAATCCTCGGTCTTGTAGTTGATCGCGCGATCGGCGCCGAGCCTGACGCAGGCGTCGGCCTTGTCTTTCGACCCGACGGTGACGATCACCTTGGAACCAAGCGCTTTCGCCAGCTGGATCGCCGTGGTGCCGATACCCGAGGAGCCGCCATGGAGCAGCAGCGTTTCGCCCGGTTTCAGCGCGCCGCGCTCGAACACATTGTGCCACACCGTCATCAAGGTTTCGGGGATCGCGCCGGCTTCCAGCATCGACAGCGCCGGCGGCACCGTCATCGCCTGGGCGTCCTGCGCGATGCAATATTGGGCGTAGCCGCCGCCGGCGACCAGCGACATCACCTTGTCGCCAAGCTTGTGCTTGTGGGCGCCCTCGCCAAGCGCGACCACTTCGCCTGCGATCTCAAGGCCGGGCAAAT
>NZ_JBAURI010000924.1:0-2092 GCF_049581145.1 Bradyrhizobium sp. | reverse complement strand
GCTGTACCCATCGCGAATAGGGTCAACTGAAATGAGCTGAATGTTACTGGCATCGAATCCGGTTGCGCTCGACATCGTGCGCTCCATCCCGAAGACGATGTAACCGACGATCAGCAGCAGAGTGAGGGATCCTGCCATCTGGGAAACGACCAGCAGGTTTCGGACGCTGAACGCCCGGCGCCTTCTCACCTGGAGGGTGCCGCCCTCTTTCAACGCGGGCACGAGTTCCGCACGTGTGGCCTGGACTGCAGGCAGCAAGCCGATTGCCAGCCCGGCCAGGGCTGTGAGTCCAATTGTGAAAACGAGCACTCGCCAATCCACTTCGACGTCGAAACGGACCGGCATGGCGTGCGGCAGGCGCAGTCGGGAAAGCAGATGCATCAGCCAACACGTGAGCGCAAATCCGAGTGTCCCGGCGCCGAGAGCAATCAGCAGGCTCTCCATGATCAGCTGGCGTAGCAGACGAGCGCGGCTCGCTCCCATCGCCAACTGCACGGCAACTTCGCGTCGTCGATCCAGAGCGCGCGCCAGAAGCATGTTCACCACATTCGAACAGGCGATCAACAGAAGCAGTGCGATCACCACCACGGGCAGGAACGTAAACAATTCACGGTCTCTTTCTTGCGTCGGAATCAGCTTGCCGCCAGAGGCGACCGAGACAAGGTGCCCGCTTTCTGTTGCCGGATGACCGCTATCGCGAAGCATCTGCCGCAGCACCGTGTCTAACACGGTCTCGATCTGTGAAGGGGCTACGCCCAGTCTCTTTCTTCCTACGAATTGGAACATCGCGAGTTGTGGGCGTTCCAGTGCATCTTCTGTCAATTCCGGAGCCACTCCTGCACCCGCGGAAACCGGCAGCCAGAGGTCGGCAACGAACATCATCGGCGACGCACCCTGAAATCCCTTTGGCGCCACGCCCACGATCACGCAGAGTTTTCCGTTGATGTGAATCGTCCGGCCGATAACGTCTGGAACAGAGCCAAGATTGTTCTTCCAAAAGCGATCGCTAACTACGACCGGCGGGGTTCCTTGGGTCACTTCATCGCGTGCATCGAACAAGCGCCCGGCCGCCGCTGCGACTCCTAACGTGGAGAAATAAGCAGGCGTGACGATGTGCCCCCAGATTCGCTCGGTATGTCCGCTGAAACTGACCCCGAACGGCACCGGAGCGACGTAAGCAGAGGTTGAGGAGAACAAGTTCTTGTGGTCGCGAAAACGCCTGTACGCGGGATAGGAGATGGGCTGCTGAAGGGTGATCAACTCATCGGTTCTTGCCACGCCGGGGACATCGCGCAAGACGGTTCCGTTCAACTCGCTGAAGAAAGCAGAACCGGCACAGATAGCCAGGCTCATCGACACCACTGCAACCAAGGTGAAAGCGGGCCTTCGCATCAGTAGTCGTACTTCATAGCGAAAATCCCATATGCATTCCCGGAGGTGTGCCGCTGCGAGTTGGACTGCCAGATCCGCGAAAAGGGACACGAGACCAAACAGGTTTTGACGCCGCATCCAGACCGCAGCCTCCTCTGTGGTCTCAAACATTTCGCGCTCGAAAGCACAGCGGAAACGGTGAGGGAAGAATCGCGCCAGATTTCGATAGAGGCAAACTACAAATCCAGGGGAGAGTGACTTACTTTCCATGAATTATGCCTCCGACCTGGCGATCCGGCGCTTGGCGCGGATGACGCGTACCAAATCCTCAAGGCGCATGCTTTCGGCAGCCAGCACGCGTCGCCCCAGAGCGGTGAGGCGATAATAGCGACGCCGCGCATCTTCTCCGTCCGCCGACCGCCGCAGCTTCACCTCGGCGATAAGATCCGCATCCAATAGGCGCTCCAGCGTGCCATAGAGCGTCGCCGGCCACAGGCGAATCTTCCCATCTGTCCGCTCCAGCACTTCCTGCATGATCCCGTAACCGTGTTGCTCTCCGGTTGCCAACGAGAGCAGCACGTGGAACCAATTCGGCTTCAGAGGAAGGTAACGTTCGACCGCCGGCGTCTCATCGTTTTTCACGCGATCAACTATATATTATTCACGATATATATTGTCAACGATAGTGTAGGCAGATGCCCACGTCTCGTTGAGGAATAGG
>NZ_JBAURI010000923.1:0-7094 GCF_049581145.1 Bradyrhizobium sp. | reverse complement strand
GATTTATTTCAATTAACATCGCGGCCTGAAGAGCCGTGATACCTTTCGTGTCGGAAGAAACGAAAGGCAAATTGCATGCAGACCGTACTCGTCACAGGAACGGGTTCTGGCTTCGGTCTTGAAGCATTGATGCGACTGGCGAAGAAGGGATGCGCGGTCGTAGCCACGGCGAAAAGCCATGGCCAGGTTCAGCCTCTAAGGCGTGCAACTGGTGCCCGCGACGTCACCGTCAAGGCCGAGGAGTTGCATGTTGCCAATGACGGTGATCGCAAGAAGGCTTTGCGGTGGATGAAGCCGGAGACGCCGGTACCTTCGTGACCGACGCGGCGGCGGTGGCCGGCTGGTCAGCCGCGCCCGCCCAAGCGCCTCTTTTTTACGTTTCGCCGTAGATCGCCCCGCCCACGCTTTCACGGGGACGGATCGATGCTGCGCGACCAATCGCGACCAACGACCAACGTGACGATCCAACGGGATTCGGAGACGATAATGAAGCACCAGAAGATTGAGCCAGCCGCGGCGGCGATTTCGCGGAATCCGGCTACCGGCGCAGTACTCGCGACCTATCCCTTCATGACGCCGGCAGATGTCGAGCAGACGCTGGCCAGGAACGCGCTCGCCGCGAAGTTGTGGCGCGAAACGCCGATGGCCGAGCGGGTGAAGTGCTATCAGCGCCTCGCGGTGACTCTCCGCGAGACATCGGAAGTGCTCGCCATCCGCGCCACCAGCGAGATGGGAAAGACCATCAAGGAGGCCCGTGCCGAGGTCGAGAAATGCGCGACCCTCCTGAACTGGCTCGCGGCGCGCGGGCCTGCGATACTTGCCGACGAGCCGGTGGAGTCCGATGGCTTTGACCGCATCCACGTCTCGTTCCTGCCGATTGGAACCGTGTTGGGCGTGATGCCTTGGAACTTCCCGTTCTGGCAGGTGATGCGCGCCGCCGGACCGATCATGCTGTCCGGCAACGGCTTCCTGCTGAAGCATGCGTCGAACGTCATGGGCTGCGCGTTCGCACTGCAGGCCGCATATGAGTCGAGCGGATTTCCAAACGGACTGTTCGCCAACCTCAACGTCCGCACTGACGTGGTCGCTAACGTCATCAGGGATCCCAGGGTATCGGCGGTCACGGTGACGGGCAGCAAGAGGGCCGGTGCCGCGGTCGCGTCAGCCGCTGGCAGCGCGCTCAAGAAGAGCCTTCTCGAACTCGGCGGCGCGGACTCCTTCATCGTGTTGGCCGACGCCGATATCGACAAAGCGGTAGCGGCGGGCATCCTGGCCCGATTCCAGAATGCAGGGCAGGTCTGCCTCGCCGCCAAGCGGTTCATCCTGGAAAAGCCGATCGCAGACGAGTTCGTCGAAAAATACGTCAGCGCGGCAACGAAAGTGAAGGCCGGCGATCCCCTGGATGAAGCCACGATGATCGGACCGATAGCCCGCTACGACCTGCGCGAAGGCGTTCATGATCAGGTGCAGCGTTCGATCGCGAGCGGCGCGAAGTTGCTGCTCGGCGGCAAGGACATCGATGGCCCCGGCTTCTTCTACGAGGCGACCGTCCTGGCGGATGTTCGGCCTGGAATGGCCGCGTTCGACGAGGAGATCTTTGGGCCCGTGGCGGCGATGACGATCGCTGACGATGCGGATCACGCGATCGAACTTGCCAATACCAGCGAGTATGGGCTCAGCGGAAATCTGTGGTCGGCCAATACCGACAAAGCCAACGAGATGGCGGGACGCCTGCAGACCGGCGGCGTCTTCATCAACGGCTTCAGCGCATCCAATCCGAAGATCCCCGTCGGCGGCGTCAAGAACAGCGGCTATGGCCGCGAGCTATCGCATTTCGGACTGCGCGAGTTCGTCAATGCGCAGGGCGTCTGGATCAAGGAGACGCGCTGAGGCGAGCTGCGAATTTCAATCGAGCCTCGCGAACCAGGATCGTGGCGGGACCGCCTACCGATGCCGAGCTTCCCAGGAGAACAAGATGATCAGATGCATCCGGATTTGGACCAACGCAGACAAGTCCTCGAGTTTCGAGGAGGGGTCGTTGTCGCTGCCCGGCGGCAATGAGGGTGACGCGATCGGAAAGGCGTTTGCCGCGGCGTCGATCTCGTTTCGCGAGACGCAGCCAAAGGATGCGCTCGCCTGGCACGACGCCCCGACGCATCAGCTCGTTCTGACGCTCGGCGGGACGCTCGAATTCGAAACCCGGAGCGGACAGAAATTCATCATCCGTCCCGGTGATGTGCTGCTCGCCGAAGACACCACGGGCAGCGGTCACCGTTGGCGTGTCATTGGCGATGAGCCGTGGCGCCGCGCCTATGTGATCCTGCCGGCCGGTCTCGAGGCCGGCTTCACCCCCCGTCGCTAGTCGCGCAAGGAGTTTTCCGGTGAGCGAGACAACCATTCCGAAATCCGTCGACGTGGTTCTGATCGGCGCCGGCATCATGAGCGCGACCGTCGGCACCTTGTTGAAGGAGCTCGATCCCTCGTTGTCGATCGCGATTTTCGAGCGCCTGGAAGATTGCGCGCTTGAAAGCTCGGGCGGCTGGAACAATGCCGGCACCGGCCACGCCGCCAATTGCGAGCTGAATTATACGACCCAGAAGGCGGACGGATCGATCGACATCTCGAAGGCGCTCGAGGTCAATGTCGAGTTCGATCTGTCGCGCCAACTCTGGTCGTATCTGGTGCGAAACGGCGCCGTCGCCGATCCGTCAGCTTTCATCCGCGCCTGCCCGCACATGAGCTTCGTCATCGGCAATGACGACGTCGCTTTCCTCCGCAAGCGTTACCAGACGATGTCCGCGCACCATTGCTGGACCGGGATGGAATATAGCGAGGACCGCGAGCAGATCTCGCGCTGGACGCCGATCATCATCGAGGGACGTCCGACCGGCGAACCGATCGCGGCAACGCGGATGATCACGGGCGCCGATGTCGACTACGGCACGCTGACGCATCTCTTGATCAAACAGCTCGACGAGAAGCGGGGCACCTCGATTCATTATCGGCACGAGGTTGTCGATCTCAAGCGCCAGGCCGACGGCCGCTGGAGCGTCGAAGTCAAGGACGAGACCACGGGCGAGTCGGAGCTGACGAGTGCGAAGTTTGTCTTCGTCGGTGCCGGCGGCGCCGCGCTGCTGTTGATTCAGCGGTCGGGCATTCCGGAAGCCAAGGGCTATGGCGGCTTTCCCGTCAGCGGCCGGTGGCTGCGCTGCGACAATCCTGACGTCGCGCGGCGACACCATGTCAAGGTCTACGGCAAGGCGGCGCACGGATCGCCGCCGATGTCGGTGCCCCATCTCGACATGCGGGTGGTCGATGGTCAGCACTCGCTATTGTTCGGGCCCTATGCCGGGTTCTCGACCAAATTCCTCAAAGAGGGATCGTACCTCGATCTGTTCGAGTCGGTCCGGTTGGCAAATCTGTTTCCGTTACTCGACGTCAGCGCGCACAGTCTTCGGCTGGAGGAATATCTCGTCGGCCAGGTCGTGCAAACCTCCAGCGAGCAGTTCGAGACGCTGCAGCGGTTCTTTCCGCTAGCCAAGCGTGAGGACTGGAAGGAGGCCATCGCCGGCCAGCGCGTCCAGATCATCAAGCCCGATGGCAAAGAAGGCGGCACGCTGCAGTTCGGCACCGAGCTGTTGGCCTCGGAGGACAAGTCGGTCGTGGCACTGCTCGGGGCTTCGCCGGGCGCCTCGACGGCGGCCTACATCGCGATCGAGGTGCTGCAGAAGTGCTTCGCCGACAAGCTCGTCAAGGATGCCTGGCTGCCGAAGCTCAGGGAAGTGATTCCGACCTACGGCGTCGATCTCAGGACCAACGCCGAGGTCTGTCGCGCGACCCGCGCCGCAACCGCCCCCATCCTTGGACTGCAATCGGTCTGACCGACTTCTGAAGGGATAAAAGCCATGTCGAAGAAAGTCGCCGATATCGTCACCGGAGTGCTCTCCAGGGCCGGCGTCCGCCGCATCTATGGCGTCGCGGGCGACAGCTTGAACGGGATCACCGAATCGCTGCGGACGCGCGAGGACATCGAATGGGTGCATGTCCGCCATGAGGAGGTGGCCGCGTTCGCCGCGGGCGCCGAGGCCCAGCTTACCGGCGAACTCGCGGTATGCGCGGGCTCGTGCGGACCGGGCAACACCCATCTCATCAATGGGCTTTTCGACTGCCAGCGGACGCGCGTGCCCGTGCTGGCGATCGCGGCGCAGATTCCGTCCGCGGAGATCGGACGAAATTATTTCCAGGAGACCAAGCCCGACCAGCTGTTGCAGGCCTGCAGCGATTATTGCGAACTCGTGTCGCAGCCGGCGCAGCTGCCCGGTGTGCTGGAGACGGCGATCCGCAGTGCGATCGGCAATCGAAGCGTATCGGTGGTCGTGATCCCGGGCGACGTTGCGTTGCGCAACTGGGATGCGCCGCTGTCGTTGCCTGCCGGGCTCCGATTGGCCCCGCCGGTTGTCCTGCCTGATGTGTCGACCCTCGATGCGCTTGCGGAGCTGCTCAACAAGGGACGGCGCGTGACGCTGTTTTGCGGCCGCGGCTGCGCCGGGGCGCATGATCAGATCGTC
This sequence comes from Bradyrhizobium sp., assembly GCF_049581145.1. GTDB lineage: Bacteria > Pseudomonadota > Alphaproteobacteria > Rhizobiales > Xanthobacteraceae > Bradyrhizobium. Next base: position 2,526 of record NZ_JBAURI010000923.1, on the reverse strand, counting down.
CGGCTGGCCGAGGCGCTGAAGGCGCCGATCGTCCACGCCCTCGGCGGCAAGGAGCATGTGGAGTGGGACAATCCTTACGATGTCGGGATGACCGGGCTGATCGGCTTTCGCTCCGGCTATCAGGCGATGATGAATTGCGACACCCTGCTGATGCTGGGCACGGATTTCCCGTACCGGCAGTTCTATCCGACCAACGCCACGATCGCGCAGATCGATATCCGGCCTGAAAGCATCGGCCGCCGCGCGCCGATTTCGCTTGGCGTGGTCGGCGATGTCGGCCCGACCATCGGGGCGCTGATGCCGCGGCTCAAGCCAAAGTCCGATGGCGCGCATCTTTCCGACAGCCTCGCCAACCATGTCAAGGCGCGCGAGGGGTTCGATGATCTCGCCACCGGCAAGCCCGGCCGGCCGCCGATTCATCCGCAATACCTCACGAAGGTCGTGAGCGACCACGCCGCCGAGGACGCCGTGTTCACCTTCGATGTCGGCACCGTCACGGTATGGGCGGCGCGCTATCTCAAGATGAACGGTCGCCGCCGCATGCTCGGATCGCTCGCGCATGGATCGATGGCAAATGCCTTGCCGCAGGCGATCGGCGCCCAAGCGGCGTTTCCGAACCGCCAAGTCATCAGCCTCTCCGGCGACGGCGGCTTTGCGATGCTGATGGGCGATTTCCTGACGCTGGCGCAACAGAAGCTGCCGGTGAAGCTCGTGGTCTACAATAACGGCTCGCTCGGCTTCGTCGCCCTGGAGATGAAGGGCGGCGGCTTCCTCGAATTTGGCACCGATCTGGAAAATCCTGACTTCGCGGCAATGGCGCGCGCGATGGGCATCCATGCGCTTCGCGTCGAAGACCCGGGCGATCTCGAGACGGCCATCGTGGACGTACTCTCTCATACCGGTCCGGCGCTGCTCGACGTCGTCACCAATAAGCAGGAATTGTCGATGCCGCCGGTCATCACCACGGAGGAAGTCAAGGGCTTCAGCCTGTGGGGACTGCGCGCCGTGCTCAACGGCCGCGGCGATGAGATCGTCGATCTCCTCAAGGGCGGAAACGTCGTCAAATCCCTCCTCAGATAATCCTTCAAGGAAACATGATCATGGATATGACGGCTCTCTTGCTCTCGCGGATCCAGTTCGCCGCCACGATTTCGTTTCATATCATTTTTCCGGCATTCACGGTGGGGCTCGCCGCCTGGCTGTGCGTGCTGGAGGCGACGTCGGTGGTGACGGGCAAGCCGGTTTATCGGCGGCTGTTCGATTTCTGGCGATCGATCTTCGCCGTGGCGTTCGCGATGGGCGTCGTCTCCGGCATCGTGATGGCGTTCCAGTTCGGTACCAACTGGAGCGAACTGGCGCGCCGCACCGGCGCCATCCAGGGACCTTTGCTCGGCTATGAGAGTTTCACGGCCTTTGCGATCGAGGCGAGCTTCTTCGGCGTCTTGATGTTCGGCCGCAACCGGGTGCCACGCTGGTTCTATCTGTTCTCCTGCGTGATGGTCGCGATCGGCACGACGATGTCGTCGTTCTGGATCATGGTGAACAATAGCTGGATGCAGTATCCGATCGGCTACGTCATGGATACGGACGGCGTATTCGTGCCCAATGACTGGCCGGCGATCATCTTCAGCCGGGCGGTGCTGGTGCGCTTTCCGCATATGCTGCTCGCGGCCTATCTCACGTCAGCGTTCTGTGTGGCCGCGACCGGCGCCTGGCAGATGTTGCGAGGTGCATTCAAGTCCGAGGCCCGCGTGATGATGCGCATGGCCCTGGGCCTTGCCGCGATACTGGTGCCCGTTCAGTTGATCTTCGGCCATCTCGTCGGCGACTTCACGCATGACCTGCAGCCGACGAAATTCGCCGCGATCGAGGCGCGCTGGCACGACGAGAGCCCGGCCGCGGAGGTGCTGATCGCCTGGCCGAACGAGAAGGCCGAGCGCAATGACTACGCGATCAGCATTCCCTATCTCGGCAGCCTGATCGGCTCGATGAGCCTGACATCGAAGGAAGTCGGGCTTGCCGACTGGAGCAAGGAAGATCGGCCGCCGGTCGTCATTCCGTTCTTTGCCTTCCGTATCATGGTCGGCTGCGGCCTGCTGATGCTGACGATCGCCTGGTACGGCTCGTTTCAGATCCTGCGGAATCGCATCGAAACGCAGCGCTGGCTGTTGCGGGTCATCTTCCTGTCCTTTCCGCTCGGCTTTGTCGCGACCATAACGGGCTGGTTCGTCGCCGAGGTCGGCCGCCAGCCCTGGACGGTGTTCGGAGTGGTGCGGACGGCAAAGGCGGCGACGCCGTTCCTGCAGGCCCCCGAGGTCGCGGTCACCCTGGCATTCTTCTGCATCGTCTACGCCATCATCTTCGCTTTCGGCACCGCCTACATCTATCGCCTGCTGCAGCGCGGACCAGAACCCGCGCCGGAACCGAAGGTAGGAGAGACCAATCCGAAGCGACCGCTGTCGATCGCTCCCGCGCAGTCATTGGAGGTATGACATGATCGAATTCTGGACCGGCGTGCTGGCGCTC
>NZ_JBAURI010000922.1:0-2526 GCF_049581145.1 Bradyrhizobium sp. | reverse complement strand
ACCGACCACCGAACCCGACCGCACATTGATCTCAAATCGCAGCAACGTATAGCTGGCGAAGCTGGACATCACCTGCGGCAGCGCACCGAACCGCATGGTTTCGACGAACCGGCTGCCCGTGCTGTGGACACCTTCGACCGGCTTCATGTCGATATTCTCGATCGCCTCGATAAAGAGCTTGCCGAGCGTCCCGAAAGTGTGGATCGAGATCGCCAGGATTCCCGCCAGCGGCCCAAGGCCGAAGGCGCTGACGAACATCAGGGCGAAGACAAGGTCGGGAACGGTGCGGCAGAATTCGAATATGCGCTTGATCGACCAGCGCAGCGCAGGGCTCGGCGCGAGATTGGCCGCGGCAAGGAATGACATCATGAACGCACCGCCCGCCCCGATCAGCGTGCCGAGATAGGCGATCAGGATGGTGTCGAGCAGCAGCTTCAGCCACCCCGTCAGGTTCCAATACCAGTCCGCGACATCGGCGCCGAAATGCGCAACGCTGAGCTTGGGAAGGATCCGGCCGAAATAGCTGGTGAAGTTCGAGATATGGTCGACCAGATTCCACAGGTCGACTTCGCCGACCCGCCCGGCGGCCGCAATCAGGATCGCAAGGATCGCCAGCACGAGCAGGAACTGCCGTCTTCGGCGTCCCACCTCTCGCCGATAGTCGGCGACCAGAATCTCGAGGCGCGCCTGCGATACGTTCAGGATACTGGAGACCATGACATCCCGCGCCGGTTACGACGAGCGGGGGAGGTGAAATACCGCTCCCCCGCTCTCAGCCCCGGCTGTTCTCAGGAATGCTTCTTGCGCATGTCGTTGACGAACTGGATCATCTCGACGGTGTTTTCGTAGTCCTTATGGGTGACAGGCACGAATTCCTTGTCCTTGCCGTCAGACAGCCGGTCAAAGGCAGCCTTGTCCTTGGTCGGGGCTTCCTTGAACGCTGCAGCGATGGCTTGCTTGAGGTCGGCGGGAAGATCGGAGAGGTATGCATAGGGCGAGCCGGCCAAGAGTCCGGATTTGAAGATGATCCGGAAATCCTCCTTCTTCACCATCCCTTTCGTGACCATGCGCGTCAGATTCGAATCGGTGTCGGAATTCCACCAGTCGGCGGCGCAATCGACCGTTCCCTTGTCGAGCGCGATCACGCCGTTCTCGTGGCTCCCCGTGATGATCGACTTGCTGAAGAAGCTATCGGCGTCGATGCCGGCCTTGTGCAGGAAGAACCGCGGCGCGTTGTAGCCGGACGTCGAATTGGGATCGACGAAGCCGATGGTCTTGCCCTTGAGGTCCCGGATGTCCTTGTAGGGGCTGTCGGCCTTGACATAGATCACCGAATAATACCCAACCGTGCCATCATTATTTCGCGTGGTGACGAAGGGCTCGGTCTTGACGCCCGTCATGTAGGCCGTCGAGTAGGAGGCCGGACCGTAATAGGCGATCTGGATGTTCTCGGCGCGCTGGCCCTCGATCACGGCGGCATAGTCATTGGCGATGCGGAGCTTGACGGGGACGCCGAGCTGCTTGCTGAGATAGTCCATGAAGGGAGCGTAGCGGTCGCTGACGCCGGACGCGTTTTCAGCCGGCACAACCGCGAAAGTCAGCTCCTTGTATTTCGACTTCCAATCGTCGGCATGGGCAACGGTCGCGGTGAACGCGAGCGCGATGGCGCCGGCGGACACGAAATAGCGGCGGTTCAACATCTATCTTCTCCTCAAAGGGTTGGGGCAGCTTTCTTGTCGGCGCGGCGTTCGAAAAGTCGTCGCGATGGTCTGGTGGCTACGCAATCGCGGGTACGCCCAGAGCGGGATCCTCGGCGGCAACGCCTGCCGGCCTCGCCGAGGCGTTGACCTTTGGATCCGACTCGAGGCCGTAGAGACGCTGCGCTTCCCTCTCCGTCAGCTGTTCCGGCGTCCCGTCGAATACGACCTGGCCGGCGGCCATGCCGATCAGCCGGCCGCAATAGTTGCGGGCGAGCTCGAGCGAATGAAGGTTGCACATCACGGTGATGCCGAAATCCCGGTTGATCCGCTGCAGCGCGTCCATCACCACCTTGGTGTTATGCGGGTCGAGTGACGCGATCGGTTCGTCGGCCAGGATGATGTCCGGCTCCTGCACCAGCGCTCGCGCAATGGCGACGCGCTGCTGCTGCCCACCCGACAGCTGATCGGCGCGTTGCGCTGCAAGCCCGGCGATTTCGAACTGTTCGAGAGCGGCCAGTGCGATTGCCTTGTCGGCGTCGGGCCAAAGCTTCAACAGCGACCTCGCTGAAGACATGTTCGCCAATCGTCCCATCAGCACGTTGGTCAGGACGTCGAGGCGACCGATCAGATTGAACTGCTGGAAGATCATCGCCGAGCGCGCACGCCACTTCCGCAGGTCCCGGCCCTTCAGCGCCGTCACGTCCAGGCCGTCGAAGGCGATCTTTCCGGCGGTCGGCGTCGCAAGTCGGTTGATCATCCTCAGCAATGTCGACTTTCCGGCACCCGAGCGTCCAATCACGCCAATGAACGCGCCGGGAGCGATGGA
>NZ_JBAURI010000921.1:0-16194 GCF_049581145.1 Bradyrhizobium sp. | reverse complement strand
ACCCCGCTCCGCTCTCGCCGTGGCGCGGCCGTTACGGCAGGTTCAACAGATGCGGCACGAAAATGCCGAGCGCGGTGAAGGTAATTCCCACCAGCGTCAAAAGGCCCGAGATCCAGGCCAGCGCGATCATCCCGGTGATGATGGTCGCGGATGCCAGCACGATGCCGATCTGGAACGCCGCGGACGCCAGCTCGAAGTGATGGTACTTCGCGGTGGAGAGTTCCTGATCTTCCTCGGCGTGCTTGGCGCGCTCGGACAATTGCTCGGTGCCTTCGCCGGTTTCCGGCTCGGAGCGGTACCGCGCCGCGGTCTTCTGCCAATCGTCGATCTGCTTCTGCACCGCCGCCTTGGCGGCGTCATCGCCGGTCGCGCCGAGACCCAGTTTGGCCTGCTCGGCCGCCGTCTGCACCACCGTACGACGAATCGTCTTGGCCTGAAAAAATGCCCACAGGTTGGAAGCCTCGACATTCTTGGTGATGGATTCGGTCTGCGCGCCCTTGCCGAGAGTTTCCGACAGCGCAAGACAGAGCGCGATCACCGCGATCAGAAGCGCGATCTTCCGGTTCTCGCTGGCGGCTTCCTTGGTGTGCTCCGACGTCTCCATGGCCTCTTGCGCGCTCATGCTTCCCTCTTGGCTTGATGTGTTCGGGCACGATTGCCGGAACGGCATCGGCAGCGCAAGTGGCAAGCGGGCCTGACGGCTGTGTCAGGACTTCGACGTCGCGGCGTCTCGGCCGCGCGGATGCGTGTTGCGGTAAACTTCGAGCAGCCGTTCGGTATCGATGCCGGTATAGATCTGGGTGGTCGATAGCGAGGCGTGGCCGAGCAGTTCCTGGATCGCGCGCAGATCGCCGCCGCGCGACAACAGATGGGTGGCGAAGGAATGCCGCAACGCGTGCGGCGTTGCGCTGTCGGGCAGTCCCAGCGCGCCGCGCAGCCGCTCCATTGTCAGCTGAATGATCCGCGGGCTGAGCGGGCCGCCACGGGCGCCGACGAAGATCGGTCCTTCTGGCGCCAGCGGATACGGGCAGATTGCGACATAATCGGCAATCAGCATCAGCACGTTCTGCAGCACCGGCACCATGCGAGTCTTGTTGCCCTTGCCGGTGACGATCAGCACGTCGCCCTCGCCGGGCTGCGGCACGTCGCGGCGCGTCAGGCCGAGTGCCTCGGAAATCCGCAGGCCCGACCCATAGAGCAGCGCCATCACGGCGGCGTCGCGTACAAGAACCCAGGTCTCCCGGGTTTCGCCGGCGCGCTCGTCGGCGTCGGTGAGCCGCTTGGCGGCGCTGATCTGGATCGGCTTGGGCAGGCTCTTGGCGATTTTGGGCGCGCGGATCGCCGAGAGCGCCCCGACCCGGCCCTTGCCCTCCCGCTCCAGGAACCGGCCGAACGAGCGCAGGCCCGCGAGCGCCCGCATCAGGGACCGGCTGGCGATCGCGTCGGCGCGCCGCATCGCCATGAACGAGCGGATGTCGGTGGCCTCCAGCGAGGAAAACCGCGCGAGCGTCACCCGCGCGCCCCAGTGTTCGCAGAGGAAATCGAGGCATTGCCGCAAGTCGCGCGCATAGGCTTCCAGCGTCTTTGGCGACAGCCGCCGTTCGGCGCGCAGATGCTGCAGCCAGCGTGTCATCTCGATCGTGATGGTCTCGTCTGCCGAGACCAGCTCGATCGGCTGGATGACGGCTGCCGGCTTTGCCATGAGATCTGAACGCTCCGATTCGATCGATTATATCGCACTGCTTTCGTTTACTGTTCGCTAACTTCGACACCTCGCGGTAGCCTCGCTGTCAAGATGGACCACGCCCCGCGCCATAACACCTCATCTGCCGCGTCGACCGGTGTCGTCGACGTGCTGGTGCCGGTCGCGCTCAATCAGACCTATTCCTACCGGGTGCCGCGCGGCATGGACCTGAAGGCCGGCGATGTCGTCGGCGTGCCACTCGGGCCGCGCGAGGTGCTCGCGGTGGTGTGGGCGGAAAATGCCAATCCCGATGCGCGGCTGCACAATCGGTTGAAGGACGTCGCCGAAAAACTCGACGTGCCGCCGCTGCGGCAGGAACTGCGCAGCCTGGTCGACTGGGTCGCCAACTACACGCTGTCGGCGCGCGGCATGGTGCTGCGCATGGCCTTGCGGATGGGCGAGCATCTCGGCCCCGAACGGGCACGCCTGGGTGTCCGGCTGATCGGCGAGCCGCCAAAGCGGCTGACTCCGGCGCGGCGGCGGGTGATCGAGGTGCTCGCGGACCGGCTGCTGCATGGCAGGTCGGAAGCGGCAAAGGAAGCCGGCGTCAGCACCGGCGTGATCGACGGCCTCGTCGACGAAGGCACGCTCGCGGTCGAGGTCATGCCGCGCGCGCTGCCGCCGCCTGCACCCGATCCGGACCGCGCACAGCCTGAATTCTCGCGGCAGCAGCGCTCTGCCGTCGATGCCATGCGGGCGCTGGCCGCGAATGGCAGCTTCCATGTCGCCCTGCTCGACGGCGTCACCGGGTCCGGCAAGACCGAAGTCTATTTCGAGGCGATTGCCGAGATCATTCGTCGCGGCAGGCAATCGCTGATCCTGATGCCCGAGATCGCACTCACCGGGCAATTTCTCGACCGTTTCGCGCAGCGCTTCGGCGTGCGTCCCCTGGAGTGGCATTCGGAATTAACTCCCCGCACCCGGGCACGCAATTGGGCCGCGATCGCCGCCGGTGAAGCCTCGGTCGTGGTCGGCGCGCGCTCGGCCCTGTTCCTGCCCTACGCCAATCTCGGGCTGATCGTAGTCGATGAAGAGCACGATCAGGCCTACAAGCAGGACGACGGCGTCCACTACCACGCGCGCGACATGGCGGTGGTGCGGGCGCATATCGCAAAAATTCCGATCGTGCTGGCGTCCGCGACGCCGTCGGTTGAAACCGAGGTCAATGCGCGCAAGGGCCGCTATCAGCGCGTGGTGCTGCCGTCGCGGTTCGGCGGTCAGCACATGCCGCATATCGAGGCGATCGACCTGCGCCGCGCGGCGCCGCCGCGCGGCCGCTTCATTTCGCCGCAGCTGGCGGAGCAGATCAAATTCGCCGTGGAACGGCGCGAACAGGCGTTGCTGTTCCTCAATCGTCGGGGCTATGCGCCGCTGACCTTGTGCCGCGCCTGTGGCCATCGCTTCGGCTGCACCATCTGCGACGCCTGGCTGGTCGATCACCGCTTCCGTCAGCGCCTGGTCTGCCATCACTGCGGCTTCTCGATGCCGCGCCCGCCCGCCTGTCCGAACTGTCAGGCGGAGGAATCGCTGGTCGCAGTCGGTCCCGGCGTGGAGCGGCTGCAGGAGGAGGCGGCGGCGCTGTTTCCGGGAACGCGAACCATGGTGCTGTCGAGCGATCTCATCACCTCGATCGAGACCATGCGCAGCGAATTGAACGCCATCGCCGAGGGCCGCGTCGATATCATCATCGGGACGCAATTGGTGGCGAAGGGCCATCACTTCCCGCGACTCAATCTGGTCGGCGTGGTCGATGCCGATCTGGGGCTGGGCAATGGCGATCCGCGCGCGGCGGAGCGGACCTGGCAATTGCTCAACCAGGTGATCGGACGCGCCGGGCGCGACCAGGGACGCGGCGTCGGCTACCTGCAGACACATCAGCCCGATCATCCGGTGATGAAGGCTCTGGTGGCCTGCGACCGCGAGGCGTTCTATGCCAACGAAATCGACTCCCGCGAGCGCACCGGCTATCCGCCGTTCGGCCGGCTGGCAAGCCTGATCATTTCCGCCGGCGATCGGCCGAGCGCGGAAGGCTTTGCGCGCAAGCTTGGCGCGACCGCGCCGCGCGACGAACGGGTGCAGGTGCTGGGGCCAGCCGAAGCGCCGCTTGCCGTCATCAAGGGCCGCTATCGCTTCCGCCTGCTGTTGAAATCGGCCCGCGGCGTCGACCTGTCGGATTATCTGCGGCACTGGCTCGCCGCCGCTCCCAAGACCACGGGCAATCTCAAGCTCGAGGTCGACGTCGACCCCCAGAGCTTCTTGTAGGAGCCGCTCCCCTCCGGGGATGACGGCGAAAAAAAGCCCGCCGTCCCTGAGGGGCGGCGGGCTTTTCTTCGGCGCGGTAGGCGCATTTCATCGTCCGTCCTGGACGATGCGCGATGCGACGCCGACCAGCCGGCTTTGGGTAAACGCTATCAGGAGATCACTTCGGCGATGACGCGGCCGACGCCGCCCAGGCCGAGAACGCGGGCCGCACCCTTGGAGAGGTCGAGAACCCGGCCGCGCACGAAGGGACCCCGGTCATTGACGGTGACGACGACGCTACGACCACCATGGCTGACGCGAAGCTTGGTGCCGAAGGGCAGGGAGCGGTGCGCGCAGGTCATGGCGTTCTGGTCGAAGCGCTGGCCCGAGGCAGTCCTGCGGCCCGACTCGTTGCCGTAGAAGGACGCGATGCCCGAGAAACTGTGGCCTGTCCCCGAGGGAGCCATGGCATTGGCGTTCAGCCAGGATGCCCCTGTCGTTCCCTGATGCCCGGCGCTGGCTTCGTGGGAATGATGATGGCGGTGATGGTGGTATCTGGATTTGGCCGAGGCCTCGGTCGCGGTCCCGCCGACCAGGAGAGTTGCGGCCACAACAGCCAGCGCGGTGTGCGAACGGGTGCCAGTTCCCGCGGTCGCGTTCTTGAATGGATTCATTGATTGTCCCTTGCAAATAGTATTGTCACATGTGTGACAAGTGGAACCCCCGTCCCAATTTAGGGTCTGGGCCGTTTCGTTGCACAATGAGGCACGAATTTGGCAGTAATGACCGTTGGACTACCGTTGAAACATCTTGTGACCTAAAACGCATCATCGATAGATGTTCCGTAATCTTTAGAATTAATGAATTTTTAACTTCTTTATACTTATGAATACTGATGAAATCAGTCTTCGTTCATTGCGATTAGTCTTATCCAAGTATTACGGTAATGTATTGAAGCGGGCGCTTGGCAGCCCCTGCCGCGGTAAATTCAGAACGGCCATGCAGCGAGGAATGGAACGACCTGCTTGGGTTCGTGCCGTGCACCGTCGCGCCACGGACGGTCCGCGAAACCCCGGTCGCCATCGAGGCGCCTCGAAAGAGGCTTGGGAGGGGGGCGTGCTGCGGTCCGAACAGCTCACGGCATCGTGTTGCACGTGCGCTTTCGCTATGTTAGCAAAGCCGCGATTTTACAGATGTCGGTACGTCCTGGGCCGGTCGGAAATCGAAGTCCCGCTTGAATTCCAAGGGCTTGGATCGCTAGGCGCCGCTTCCGCGGCGACGGTTTTTCCCTTGCGGGTTCGACAGCTATAAAGAGCAGGTCTGTGGCTGCAGAAGATCCGTCTGTTTCAGGGGTGTCCGGTCGCTATGCGACGGCCCTGTTCGACTTGGCCCGCGACGAAAAGTCCATCGACGCGGTCAAGGCCGATCTCGATCAATTCTCGGCCATGCTGGCCGACAGCACCGATCTCGCTCGGCTGGTGCGAAGCCCGGTGTTTTCGGCGGAGGCCCAGCAGAGAGCGCTGGCCGCGGTCCTGGAAGCTGCGGGTATCTCCGGCATCTCGGCCAAGTTTCTGAAGGTTCTCACCGCAAACCGCCGCCTGTTCGCGGTTGCCGACGTGATCCGCGCCTTCAACGCGCTGGTCGCGAGGTTCAAGGGCGAGGCAACTGCCGACATTACCGTCGCCGAGACGCTCTCGGACAAGAGTCTCGACGCGCTGAAGACCGCGCTGGCAAAGGTGACCGGCAAGGACGTGACACTCAATGTGAAGGTCGATCGCTCGATCATCGGCGGGCTTGTGGTCAAGCTCGGCAGCCGCATGGTCGATAGCTCGCTTCGCACCAAACTCAACTCGATCAAGCACGCGATGAAAGAGGCAGGCTGATGGACATCCGCGCCGCGGAAATTTCCGCGATCCTCAAGGACCAGATCAAGAATTTCGGCCAGGAGGCCGAGGTTTCCGAAGTTGGACAGGTTTTATCCGTCGGCGACGGCATTGCACGCGTCTACGGTCTGGACAACGTCCAGGCCGGTGAGATGGTCGAGTTCGAGAATGGCACCCGCGGCATGGCACTCAATCTCGAAACCGACAATGTTGGTATCGTGATCTTCGGCGCCGATCGCGAGATCAAGGAAGGCCAGACTGTCAAGCGTACCCGTGCCATCGTCGATACCCCCGTCGGCAAGGGCCTGCTCGGCCGCGTGGTCGATGCGCTCGGCAATCCCATCGACGGCAAGGGTCCGATCCAGTCGGCGGAGCGCAAGCGGGTTGACGTCAAGGCGCCCGGCATCATTCCGCGCAAATCGGTCAACGAGCCGATGGCCACCGGCCTGAAGGCGATCGATGCGCTGATCCCGATCGGTCGCGGCCAGCGCGAGCTGATCATCGGCGACCGTCAGACCGGCAAGACTGCGATCGCGCTCGATACCATTCTCAACCAGCGGCCGCTCAACGCGCAGCCGGATGAGAACATCAAGCTTTATTGCGTCTATGTCGCGATCGGCCAGAAGCGCTCGACCGTCGCCCAGTTCGTCAAGGTGCTGGAAGAACAGGGCGCGCTGGAATACTCGATCATCGTGGCTGCGACCGCCTCCGATCCGGCGCCGATGCAGTATATCGCGCCATTCACCGGCTGTACCATGGGCGAATATTTCCGCGACAACGGTATGCACGCCGTCATCATTTATGACGACTTGTCGAAACAGGCCGTTGCCTATCGCCAGATGTCGCTGCTGCTGCGTCGTCCGCCGGGCCGCGAGGCCTATCCCGGCGACGTGTTCTACCTGCATTCCCGCCTGCTCGAGCGCGCCGCCAAGCTCGGCAAGGACCACGGTCTGGGATCGTTGACGGCCCTCCCGGTGATTGAAACCCAGGCCAATGACGTCTCGGCCTACATCCCGACCAACGTGATCTCCATTACCGACGGTCAGATCTTTCTGGAAACCGACCTGTTCTTCCAGGGCATCCGGCCCGCGGTCAACGTCGGTCTGTCGGTGTCGCGCGTCGGCTCATCGGCGCAGACCAAGGCGATGAAGAAGGTCGCCGGCAAGATCAAGGGCGAGCTCGCGCAATACCGCGAAATGGCGGCGTTTGCGCAGTTCGGAAGCGACCTCGATGCGTCCACGCAGCGCCTGCTCAACCGCGGATCGCGTCTGACCGAATTGTTGAAGCAGCCGCAGTTTTCGCCGTTGAAGATGGAAGAGCAGGTCTGTGTGATCTGGGCCGGCACCAACGGCTATCTCGATACGCTTCCGCTCGGCAAGGTGCGTGCTTTCGAGGATGGTCTGTTGTCGCTGCTGCGCGGCAAGAACGCCGATCTGCTCGACACCATTCGCGACAGCCGTGACCTGAGTGACGACACGGCGGCCAAGCTGAAGTCCGTGGTCGAAGGCTTTGCCAAGACCTTCGCTTGATAATTCGCCTCTCGCGCTCGCGCGGGAGGTCGGCCGGCGAAGCTGGTCGGTGGGGGCTGTCTCATCTGCGCTCAGGCCCTCGCGCAGCCCCGATCCAGCCGGGGCAACTCCCGCCGAAATCGGGGGCCGAGCGCAACCGAGGGGCTGTGGGTTAGACTGAATGGCGTCACTTAAAGACATGCGGGTCCGCATCGCCTCCACCAAGGCGACGCAGAAGATCACCAAGGCCATGCAGATGGTCGCAGCCTCGAAGCTGCGCCGGGCGCAGAGCGCCGCCGAAGCGGCGCGGCCCTATGCGGAAAAGATGGATGCGGTGATCTCCAATATCGCCAGCGCCGCCGCCGGTTCGCCCGGTGCGCCGGTGCTGTTGGGCGGCACGGGCAACGATCAGGTCCATCTGCTGCTGGTCTGCACCGGCGAGCGCGGCCTGTCGGGCGCCTTCAATTCCTCGATCGTGCGGCTCGCACGCGAGCGCGCATTCTCGCTGATCAACCAGGGCAAGCAGGTCAAGTTCTTCTGCGTCGGCCGGAAAGGGCTCGAACAGCTGCGCCGCAATTTCGATTCCCAGATCGTGGAAAGCGTGGAGTTGCGCTCGGTTCGCCAACTCGGCTTCGTCAACGCCGAGGATATCGCCAAGAAGGTCATCGCGCGCTTCGAGGCGGGCGAATTCGACGTCTGCACGCTGTTCTATTCGCGCTTCAAGTCCGTGATTTCGCAGGTCCCGACCGCGCAGCAGATCATTCCGCTTGTGGTGGAAGCGCCCGCGGCGAATGCCGGGCCGGCGACATCCTACGAATATGAGCCGGAAGAAGACGAGATTTTGAGCGGCCTGTTGCCGCGCAATCTGGCGGTGCAGATTTTCCGTGCGCTGCTGGAAAACAACGCCTCGTTCTACGGCGCGCAGATGAGCGCGATGGACAATGCCACCCGCAACGCCGGTGACATGATCCGCAAGCAGACCCTGATCTACAACCGAACCCGGCAAGCCATGATCACCAAGGAGCTGATTGAGATCATCTCCGGCGCCGAGGCGATGTGATCGCGGCATGTCAACGGGAGACGAGCTGTGGTTGATGTGAAATCGGAGACGATCAAGTGCGGCCGCAATGGGTTTGCGAACACTGGTCGGAACGGATTGAGACGCAGCGCATGATCCGAAGAAGCGGATGCCGCTTTTTCGGAAAGACCATGCCTTGAGTGGAATTGAGAATTCGAAGGAGAGTATTGATGGCTACACCTGCCAACCAGACCGGACGCATTACGCAAGTCATCGGCGCTGTCGTCGACGTGCAGTTCGAAGGCCACCTGCCGGCCATTCTGAATGCGATCGAAACCAAGAACGGCGGCAACCGGCTGGTGCTCGAGGTCGCCCAGCACCTCGGTGAATCCACCGTGCGCACCATTGCGATGGACACCACCGAAGGTCTCGTCCGCGGACAGGAAGTCAGCGACACCGGCGCGCCGATCATGGTCCCGGTCGGGGCCGGCACGCTCGGCCGCATCATCAACGTGATCGGCGAACCGATCGATGAAGCCGGGCCGGTGGTAGCGGAAGGCATGCGGGCGATTCACCAGGAAGCGCCGCTCTACACGGATCAATCGACCGAAGCCGAGATTCTCGTCACCGGCATCAAGGTGGTCGATCTGCTGGCGCCCTATGCCAAGGGTGGCAAAATCGGCCTGTTCGGCGGCGCCGGCGTCGGCAAGACCGTGCTGATCCAGGAATTGATCAACAACGTGGCCAAGGCGCATGGCGGTTATTCGGTGTTCGCCGGCGTCGGCGAGCGCACCCGCGAAGGCAATGACCTCTATCACGAGTTCATCGAGTCCAAGGTCAATGCCGACCCGCACAATCCGGATCCCAGCGTCAAGTCGAAATGCGCGCTGGTGTTCGGCCAGATGAATGAACCGCCGGGCGCCCGCGCCCGCGTCGGCCTCACCGGCCTGACGGTCGCCGAGCATTTCCGCGATCAGGGCCAGGACGTGCTGTTCTTCGTCGACAACATCTTTCGTTTCACCCAGGCCGGTTCGGAAGTGTCGGCGCTGCTCGGCCGCATCCCCTCGGCGGTCGGCTACCAGCCCACCCTCGCGACCGACATGGGCGCGCTGCAGGAGCGCATCACCACCACCAACAAGGGTTCTATTACTTCGGTGCAGGCGATCTACGTGCCGGCCGACGATTTGACCGACCCGGCGCCTGCGACGTCCTTCGCGCATCTTGACGCGACCACGGTGCTGAACCGCGCGATCTCGGAAAAGGGGATCTATCCGGCGGTGGATCCGCTGGATTCGACCTCGCGCATGCTGTCGGCCAGCATTGTCGGGGAGGATCACTACGAGACCGCGCGCATGGTTCAGCAGGTGCTGCAGCGCTACAAATCGCTGCAGGACATCATCGCCATTCTCGGCATGGACGAACTGTCGGAAGACGACAAGATCGCCGTGGCCCGCGCCCGCAAGGTCGAGCGCTTCCTGTCGCAGCCGTTCCACGTCGCCGAAGTCTTCACCGGTTCACCCGGCAAGTTCGTCGACATCGCCGACACCATCAAGGGCTTCCGGGCCATCTGCGAAGGCAAATACGATCACCTGCCGGAAGCCGCCTTCTACATGGTCGGCACCATCGAAGAGGCGGTCGAGAAGGGCAAGAAGCTCGCGGAGGCGGCATAAGTGGGCGAACAGGGAGAGTAGCGAATAGGACATCCTCTTCGTTCCCTGCGCCAGTTCTGTTCGCTCCTCACCATTCGCAAGGTTTATCATGGCCACCTTTCACTTCGATCTCGTCTCGCCGGAAAAGCTCGCCTTCTCGGGCGAGGTCGATCAGGTCGACGTCCCGGGCGCTGAGGGGGACTTCGGCGTGCTGGCCGGGCACGCGCCGCTGGTCGCCGCGGTTCGACCGGGAATCCTCACCGTGACGACGGGCGGCACGCAACAGAAGATCATCGTGCTCGGCGGTCTCGCCGAGGTCTCCGAAAAGGGCCTCACCCTGCTCGCGGATGTCGCCACTTCGATCGAGGAATTGGACCGCGCGAAGTTCGCCGAAACCATCACCGAGATGGAAGGCAAGCTCGCAGAGAACGACGGTTCCGCGCTCGACCGGGCGCTCGAGCGACTGGATCATTTCAAGAGCATCCAGCACGAGCTCTCGACCACGGCGATGCACTGACCGCTGCCAGGCCAGGCCTGCCTGAGAACGGCGTGAACTGAGCGTCGGTGTCTCCGTTGAGGCGTGCTTGACCCGGTTGCCCGCTACCAGTGCGCGCGGCATGCTGGCTGCGCTGATCCTGTCCGGGCGGGTACTTGATGAAGCGCAAAATCGCGACGTTGCACGCAGGCTCATTGCTGCCGCCGCCGGCTGGACTGCGGTTGCCGTCGGCAGCGCGGGCCGGCCCGGCCTCGGGCTCAAGGCGGCCAGCGAGCAGAATGCCGTCAACGATGCGCTCGGCAATTGCGCCAAGCGCGACAGCGATTGCCACGTGATCGCGATAGGCCCGTTTTCGGTCGGGCCGAATTAACTCAGCTCAGCCTTGCCCGAATTTCGCAAACGCCTGGGCCACTGCGCGATATACCTCGCGGCGGAACGGCACTACGAGATCGGCGACGCGGCTCAAGCGCTCCCAGCGCCAGGCATCGAATTCCGCGGGTTGGCCGTTGCGCGGCGTCAGCGGATCGATCTCGTCGTCGCGCCCGAGAAAGCGCAGCGCGAACCATTTCTGTCGTTGGCCAAGGAATTTGCCGAGCCGGTGCGGCGGTCCATCATAGGGCGGAAACTGGTAGGTCAACCAATCGGTCTGATCGAGATAGTCCGCGCCGCGCACCCCGGTCTCCTCCCACAATTCACGCCGCGCCGCCGCCAGCAGGTCCTCGCCCGGGTCGACGCCGCCCTGCGGCATCTGCCATTCCATGCCGGGCAGAATGATCTCGGGACCATCGGAGCGAAACCGCCGCCCGATCAGGACTTCCCCGGCTGGGTTGAAGAGGGCGATGCCCACATTCGGGCGATAGGGCGTGCTGTCGGTCATCCGGCTTCTCCTGTTGCCGGAACTTATACGTCCGAGGACCGCGAACCTGCCGCGTCATCATGTCTGGTTCATGCAAGATTTGTTCATGCATCAAGACGGGCGCAGGCGCGGCGCCATGGGCGGCAGAACTGTCTAGCTGTCCCTCATGGGCCCCCTTTTCCGACGGAAAGCCGGGATCCACCTTTCCGCACGACGCTCTAAGCGCCGGCGAGTTGCGCAAATTCCTTCACCACACGTTCGTAGACCGGCCGTTTGAACGGCACGATCAGCTCGGGCAGGTTTTTCATCGGCTCCCAGCGCCAGTTGACGAACTCGGCCTTGTGGCCGCCGCCGGGGTTGGCGACGTTGATTTCGGCATCCTTGCCGGTGAACCGGAGCGCAAACCACTTCTGCCGCTGGCCGCGGTAGCGGCCCTTCCAGGCGCGCCCGGCCACGGTGCGCGGGATGTCATAGATCAGCCAGTCGGCGATTTCGCCGAGCTTCTCCACCGAACGAACGCTGGTTTCCTCATAGAGTTCACGTTTGGCGGCGGCGAAATTATCTTCGCCGGGATCGACGCCGCCCTGCGGCATTTGCCAGACGTGGGAGTCGTCGACATGCTCGATGCCGCCGGCACGGCGGCCGACGAAGACCAGCCCAGCGGTGTTGATCAGCATGATGCCGACGCATGTCCGGTAGGGCAGGTCTTCATAACGCGTCATTCCGTCAATGCCTCTCGGGGGTCAGCCGCGGAAAAGTCGTCGTAAGATGTCGCTCACCTCGATCTCGCACTTCTTTGAGCGTGAAACCAGTCGTCATTCGTCGCTAGGCAGGGCCGGCCGTTTCGGGATCATGCTCTAGCTTGATTTTGATTTCAGCATCGCCGTTGTCAATGGCACAAGCATGATGCCGTGGCCCTCGAGCGTCTTGATCCAGCTGCCGATCCGCTCGATCGAGACCGGCAGTGCCGAGGCTGTCCCGATCGCCAATCCGCGTTCCTTTGCCATGGTTTCGAGCCGTTCCAGCGCGTGATCGATTTCCGCGGGCGTCGGCACCGCGTCGATGGCGACGTCGCCCTTGCCGAAAGGCACGGCCTGACCTGCTGCCAGCGCCGCCGCCACGCTGCGCGGCGCGGTGCCGTCGTCGAAATAGCCAAGGCCGCGTTTGGCGGCCTCGCGCATGATCGGCTGCATCGCTTCTTCGGTGGCAACGAAGCGCGCGCCCATGAAATTGGTGATTCCCGCATAGCCCTGTATCCGGCCGAGGTGCCAGAACAGGCGGTCCAGGTTCTGTTCGGGGCCGAGCGTGGCAAGCAGCGTCTGCGGTCCGGGATCGTTGTCCGGATAGTCGTAGGGTTCCATTGGGATCTGCAGGAAGATCTCATGGCGCTGGGCGCGGGCTCGTTCGGCAAGCTTGGTTGGGTCCGAACCGTAAGGCGTGAATGCCAGCGTCACCGCCGGCGGCAGTTTCATGATGGCTTCCGCCGTCTTCGCAGCTCCCACCCCCAAGCCGCCGATGACGATGGCGACCACCGGCATCTTGGCGGCTTTTGCCTGGTCGGTCTGGGCCGCGTAGACCGAAAACGGCCTCAATCCGTCGGCAATCACCGGGATCATGCCATAGCGGGACTTTTCCAAGAGCCGTGGGTCGATCCCGGCCATCGCGACAACCGGGGCGTCAGTTTCGCCGGCAGCCTTGTCTGTCTCGGCACTGTTGGAGCCATCCCCGCCGATCACGACATCCTGCCGCTTGCCGCTCGAACCGTCGATGATGGTCACGGTCCTTTGCTCGCCGGATCCGGCTCGCATGTTGGCGTCCTTGGCGTCTTGGCCGGGATGGGCCGGCACCGGACCTGCCTTGTCGTCGCTGGCATGCGGCTGGCTCAACGCGACACGCGCGATCGGTTCGCCGCCCATCGGATTGTTGCCGAAGATGGCGAAGCCGGCGAAGCTGGCCAGGAACAGGCCAAGCAATAACGCGAGCGCCTGCATCGCCGTAAACGGTAGCCGAAGGCGGCGCTTGCCGCGCGCCGTCTTCTGTCCGAGCGGGGTGCTCAGATCGTCGGCGGTTTCTGCCATGAATCTTCCCGAATCAACCGGGCTCGACCTTACCACGCTGGGGCAAATCCGTGGCAGGGCGGCGGGAGCGCGGGAAATACCGCAAAAAAGGCGGTCCCGATGGGACCGCCTCGTTTCACGACATCGGCTTCGAGGAGATCAGTTCGCTGCCTTGGGCTTCTCGGCCGCCGCACTGTCATCGCTGGCGGCCGGCGCGGTGTTCGCGGCCGAGTCCTTGATGCCATGCAGCAGGTCATCCGCCACCTTCAGGGCCTTGTCGTCCTTGGCATCCGGCGGAACATAGGATTGCGAGCCGGTCTTTTCGTCGCCATCGGATTTCAGATGGCCGCGCAGCGAGGCTTCGCCCTTGGTGTCGGTCCGCGATTTCAGCTCTTCCGGCACGTCCTGCAGCACCTCGATATCGGGCACGATGCCCTTGGCCTGGATCGACTTGCCGGATGGCGTGTAGTAGCGCGCGGTGGTCAGGCGCAGTGCGCCATTGCCGCTTCCGAGCGGAATGATGGTCTGCACCGAGCCCTTGCCGAACGAGCGGGTGCCGACCAGCGTCGCACGCTTGTGGTCCTGCAGCGCGCCGGCGACGATTTCGGAGGCCGAAGCGGAGCCGCCATTGATCAGGACGATCACCGGCTTGCCCTTGGCCAAATCGCCGGGATGCGCGGTACGGCGCTGGGTTTCCTCGGGATTGCGGCCGCGGGTCGATACGATCTCGCCGCGCTCCAGGAAGCTGTCGGAGACCGTTACTGCCTCTTCCAGCAATCCGCCGGGATTGTTGCGCAGGTCGATGATGTAGCCCTTGACCTTGTCGCCGATCTGATTTTGCAGATTGGCCATTTCCTTCTTCAGGCCCTCAGTGGTCTGTTCGTTGAAGGTGGTGATGCGGACATAGCCGATATCGTCGGCCTCGACATGGGCGCGCACCGAGCGGACGCGGATATTGTCGCGCACCAGCGTGACGTCGATCGGATTGTCCACGCCCTTGCGGACGATCTTCAGCTTGATCTTGGTATTGACCGGGCCGCGCATCTTTTCAACGGCCTGGTTGAGCGTCAGGCCCTGCACGTTTTCGTCGTCGAGATTGGTAATGATGTCGTTGGCGAGGATTCCGGCCTTTGACGCCGGCGTATCGTCGATCGGCGAGACCACCTTGATCAGGCCGTCTTCCATCGTGACTTCGATGCCAAGGCCGCCAAACTCGCCGCGCGTCTGCACCTGCATGTCGCGGAAGCTCTTGGCGTCCATATAGCTCGAATGCGGGTCGAGGCCGGTCAGCATGCCGCTGATCGCGGACTCCACGAGCTTGCTGTCATCGGGCTGCTCGACATAGTCGCTGCGGACTCGTTCGAACACGTCGCCGAACAGATTGAGCTGGCGATAGGTGTCGGCGGTCGCGGCGCGCGCGGTCGAGCCCATCAACACCGCCCGCGGTTGGGTCACCAACAAGGTCAGCGCAGCACCTGTGGCAGCGCTCAGAAGAATTACAGAAGTCTTGCGCATCATCCGCGAACCTTTTCGCCTTCATTTGCGGCCCACCATGGGCCTGGATCGATAGGAGTACCGTCCTTGCGGAACTCGACATAGAGCACGGGCTGACTGGCATTGGTCGCCAGAATCGCTGCCACCTGCGACGTCGTCCCCATGGTCGCAACCGGCTCGCCCGTAAGCACAAACTGTCCGATGTTTACCGAAATGCGCTGCATCCCGGCGATCAGGACATGATACCCGCCCCCGGCATTGAGGATCAAGAGTTGTCCATAGCTGCGGAACGGGCCGGCATAGACAACCCAACCGTCACACGGCGTTGTGACCTGCGCACCCGGCCTGGTTGCCAAAGAAATGCCTTTTTCGATGCCGCCCGCTCCGTCGGATCCGCCAAAGTCGTGGATCTTGGTGCCATTGACCGGTAGCGGGAATAGGCCCCTGGCAGCGGCGAATGCGATCGCCGGGCTCTGCCGGTTTGGATTCTTCAGCGCGGCGAGATCAGGCTTGCCATTGGGCGTCGCGGGGACGCCGCGCGCGCTGGCGCTGGCGGCGGCCTTCGCCGCGCTCTTCACGTCCTGCTCCATATGGGAGATCAGGCCCTGCAGACTGTCGAGCTGCCTGGCGAGCGCGACGGCGCGGCCGCTTTCCGTTTCCATGTCCTTTTCGATCGCGGCCTGCTTGTGCTGCCGCTGATCGATCAGTGCGGCAAGCCGCGCCTGGTCGTCCCTGAGCTTGTCGCGATCGGAGGCCAGGCGGTCGTGTTCGGCCGCGATGCTCTTGCGGACCGTGACCATTTCGCCGAGCTGGCCGGCGAGCTTTTCGGCGCGCGCGCGCAGATCGGGAACGACGGCGCCGAGCAGCATGGCGGTGCGTAACGATTGCAGCGCGTCGTCAGGCCTGATCAGCAGGGCTGGCGGCGTGCGGCGACCGGCGCGCTGCAGGGCCGCCAGGACCTCGACGACTTCGGAGCGGCGCGAATTGAGCGAATTGCGAATCTGGTCCTCGCGCGCATCCAGCGTGCTGAGCCGCCCCTCGGTGTCGCTGATGCTGCCTTCGACGGCGCGCACCCGGGCCGCGATCTCGATCAGCTGCTGATTGAGCTTGGCGCGGTCCTCGCCGATCGCGGCAATGTCGGCCTTCATCTTCTGTTGCGCCAGCAGTGCGTTCTGCTGCTCGACGCGCGCAGCTTCCATCTCCTTTTCCCGCTCCTTGATGGCGTCGGGCGAGGTGGCGGTGGTCGGC
>NZ_JBAURI010000920.1:0-5271 GCF_049581145.1 Bradyrhizobium sp. | reverse complement strand
GCCGCGGCCCTTGCTCCGAAGCCGGCAACGGGGCGGGACAAGCGCGTTGACGTCGACTGAGCGAAAGAGATTCCGGGTGCGTGCTTGCGCGCGCCCCCCGGATGAGTCGCGGCGACCTATCTATCGCCCGACGATGACGCCGATCACGTTCGGCGCCGCCAGATATTTCTCCTCGATCGCCGCGCGGGCCGCGGCGCGGTTGTCCGGCGTGAGCAGCCCGCGCTTCTCGGCGAGGATCATCCAGCAATAGCCCCACCAGTCCGTCAGCATGCCCTGATCGTCGACCAGATCGTAGCCCTGCTCGGCGGCAAAGATGCGCGCATGCGCCTCGTCGAGCGTATCGAGGAAGGCGTGATCTTCGGCCGAAAACAAATCGTCGCAGATATCGTCGGTGGTATAGCCCCACACCGACATGCAGACCGCGTTGAACTCGCGGTCGATCTGGTCGTCGTCGACGGCACGCGTGCGCGACGCCTGGTGCAGCCGCGACAGCGTCCGTGCGAAGTCGGCGATGCGGGTCAGGGCGAAGGAATCGAAGGCGATGGTGGACATGTAGACCTCGCAAGACTGGGCAGACCATAGATGTGGTGTCGAGGCTTCTCGAATCACAATGATATATCAAAGGCTTGCTAAAGTGTTCTTAATTTGTTCCCAACCAACTTCTGTGACGGGAGACTCCTTCCATTGAGTAGAGACCTTCTTGACAAGAGGACGGACGAAATGGAGCGAGAAAGCATGATTCAAAGAGCCATCGAAATCGGCCTTCGAACAGGGTTTGTCACCTTTGATCAGCTCAACGAACTGATCGCCGACAAGCTCGAACCTGAGGATATCGAGGCCTTGTTCGGAGCTTTGAACGCCCAAGGAATCCAAGTCACAGACCAGTGAGGACGGCTCCGTGCCTTCGCTTTCCCGCTCTCGGGGCAATCCAGCCGCTGGCGGTTGTGGGGCCGCCTTCTTCGCGGGACGACGCGGATGAGAGCTGTTGCAACGTTACGTCGCCGCCGACAGCATGCTGTCGCCGCAATAGTCCGCCCAGAACCTTCCACCGCATTGCTTTCGGATCGCGGCGCAGCGCACAGCGGGCGTGGCATTTTGCGGAGCGCTGAACGCACAGCTCAGGCCGTCGGCGCTGCGGCCGGTTCTGTCGGCGGCGAACGCGGCGCTGGTGGCGGTGACACAGATGATCAGTAACATCGCCGCGATGATCTCGATGATCAGCCTTTCGATCATCAGTCTCATGGCACGCTCCCCCAAGGTTACGCGCTAAGCCTTTGCGGACATTCTATCACCAATCTGCCTGCAGCCAGACGGTCAAATCGGCCCAATCTTTGCATAAAAACAGGGCAGATGCACCGACCGGGTTTCGATCCCGGCCTAACCAGCGTATCATACAACAAACTCACAGTTCACGGGCTCAACGTGTCAGATCATTCCCTGGTTTTTTCCGTACCCAATCAGCCCGTTGACGAACTCGAGGTCGCCGAGATCAAGGGCGCCATCCTCACCAAGCTCCGGCTCACGGTCGGCAAGGATGCCGCCATGGCGACCCGGCACGACTGGTACAATGCGACCGCGCTGACGCTGCGCGACCGCATCGTGCATCGCTGGCTGACCGCGGAAAAGGAGAGCTACGACGCCGGCCGCAAGCGGGTTTATTATCTCTCACTGGAATTCCTGATCGGCCGGCTGTTCAGCGATGCGCTGAACAATATGGGACTGCTCAAGGTGTTCGACACCGCGCTCGGCGATCTCGGCGTCGGCCTTGCCGAGTTGCGGACTTGCGAGCCGGATGCCGCGCTCGGCAACGGTGGCCTGGGGCGGCTTGCGGCCTGCTTCATGGAAAGCATGGCGACGCTGGCGATTCCCGCGATCGGCTACGGCATCCGTTACGATTACGGCCTGTTCCGGCAAATCATCGATCACGGCTGGCAGAAGGAATATCCGGACGTCTGGCTGAGTTACGGCAACCCCTGGGAATTGCAGCGGCCGGAAGTGGTCCATCATGTCCATTTCGGCGGCGGAGTCGAACATGTCGACGACAAGGGTCGCGCCCGCGCCATCTGGCATCCGGCGGAAACCGTTCAGGCGATGGCCTACGACACCCCGATCGTCGGCTGGCGCGGCCTGCACGTCAATGCGCTGCGGCTGTGGTCGGCGCGCTCGCCCGACCCGCTCAAGCTCGATGTCTTCAATACCGGCGACTATCTCGGCGCCAGCGCCGAGGAGGCGCGGGCGGAATCGATCTGCAAATTCCTCTATCCCAATGACGAGAGTCCGGCCGGGCGGGAGCTCAGGCTGCGGCAGGAATATTTCTTCGTCTCGGCCTCGCTGCAGGACCTGGTGAAGCGGCATCTGTCATCCGACGGTCAGTTGCGCAGCCTGGCGCAAAAGGCCGCCGTCCAGCTCAACGACACCCATCCGAGCCTGTCCGTCGCCGAGCTGATGCGCATCCTGGTCGACCTGCACAATTTCCGCTGGGACGAGGCATGGAAGATCACGGTCGAGACCTTGTCCTACACCAATCACACGCTGCTGCCGGAGGCGCTGGAGAGCTGGCCGGTCGAACTGTTCGAGAAGCTGCTGCCGCGGCATCTGGAAATCATCTACCGCATCAACGGTCAGCATCTGGCGCAGGCGGAAGCGCGCTGCCCCGGCGACGTCGATTTCCGCGCCTCGGTCTCGCTGATCGACGAGAGAAGCGGCCGCAGAGTGCGGATGGGGCAATTGGCCTTTATCGGCTCGCACCGCATCAACGGCGTCTCGGCGATGCATTCCGACCTGATGAAGGACACCGTGTTCCACGATCTCAACCATCTCTATCCGGGCCGGATCACCAACAAGACCAACGGCATTACGTTCCGGCGCTGGCTGATGCTGGCCAATCCGAAACTGACCGAGCTGCTGCGCGCCGCCTGTGGCGAAACCGTGCTGGATGATCCCGGTCTGCTCCCGTCTGTCGAAACCTACGCCAGCGACAACGCGTTCCAGCAGCAGTTCCGCGATGTCAAGCACCAGAACAAGCTGGCCTTGGCGCGGCTGATCGGCGAACGCATGAACATCCTCGTCGATCCGTCGGCGCTGTTCGACGTCCAGATCAAACGCATCCACGAATACAAGCGGCAATTGCTCAACATCCTCGAGACCATCGCGCTGTACCAGGCGATCAAGGACGAGCCGCAGCGCGACTGGGTGCCGCGCGTCAAGATCTTCGCCGGCAAGGCGGCGGCGAGCTATCGCTACGCCAAGCTGATCATCAAGCTGATCAACGACGTCGCCGACATCGTCAACAACGATGCCGCGATCGGCGGGCGGCTCAAGGTCGTGTTCCTGGCCGACTACAATGTCAGCCTCGCCGAAGTGATCATTCCCGCCGCCGACCTGTCCGAGCAGATTTCGACCGCGGGCATGGAAGCCTCCGGCACCGGCAACATGAAGCTGGCGCTGAACGGCGCGCTGACCATCGGCACGCTCGATGGCGCCAATATCGAGATCCGCGACCACGTGGGCGCGGAAAACATCGCGATCTTCGGCATGGAGGCGATGGACGTCATGGTGCGGCGCAAGCAGGGCCTGGACGCCACCGACCTGATCCGGCGCACGCCGCAGCTGGCGCGCGCCATCAATGCCATCAGCAGCGGCGAATTCTCCCCCGACGAACCCAGCCGCTTCGAGGCGATCGCGCATGCGCTGCGCTATCTCGACCACTACATGGTCAGCGCGGACTTCGCGTCCTATTACGAGGCGCAGCGCGGCATCGACGCGCGCTGGCAGGTGACACCGGCCTGGACCCGCGCCAGCATCATGAATGTGGCGCGCATGGCCTGGTTCTCCTCCGACCGCACCATCCGCGAATATGCCGAGGAGATCTGGAACGTCCCGGTCCACCCGGCGCCGGTGGTGCAGGCCCCGGGCATGCAGCGTGGCGTCACGGGCTGAAGCGGCGGGTGGGGAGCGACGCCGTCGGACGTCATCGAATCCGGGTAAACAGGAGCGATAACGGCGCGCCATTGCGCGCCGACGCGGGGCGCAATGGCAGCCGCCGACGGCGGTGCGGCTCCATCAGGTGCTCAGCGTGGCGGACCCCTTGACCAGGCTGGTGTCACCGGTGGTGGGATCGGTCACGGCATTGGCGACCGTAGCCTGGCCTTTGCCGGTCAGCACGAATTTGGTGTCACCAATGCGAAAGGCCGAGTTTCCGATCAGAACCTGCTGATACTGCGTCGTCCCACCGCTCTGATATTTGACCTGGGCCTTGAAGCCCTTGACGTCGGAAATCGTGAGCTCGAATTTCTGATTGTTCGAATAGGTGCCGGTCCAGGTGCCCTGATAGCTGGCGGCACTGACCGGCGTGTACTTGGTGTTCGTCGTCGTCAGCGGCGCAGTGGCATAGGCATTCTGAAGAACGTTGAAAATGTCCGACATGGCAGGCTCCGCGCTGACGATCCTTTGGGGGCAGTACTGGGCACATTTGGTTAAGTCGGCGTTAACGGGGCACGCGTAGGGTCGGCGGAATCGAAAAGGGCGGCTCACATGAGCCGCCCTTTTTCAGAAGCTTAATCCGGAGGGTTCGCTCGCGACCGGGATTCCGGGATGGCTGCGGTTGCGGCGCCCCGGAATGACGCCAACGCGTTACTCGGCCGCGAGCCTAACGTCGGGGGCGGCGGCACGAACCTCGGCATCGACCTGGGCCTCGAACTTGGCAAAATTTTTCTGGAACATGCCGACCAGCGCGCGCGCGGTCTTGTCGAATTCGGCCTTGTCCTTCCAGGTCTTGATCGGATCGAGGATATGCGGCTCGACGCCCGGCAGCGAGGTCGGCACCGCGAAGCCGAAATAGCGGTCGGTGCGGAAATCGGCATGGCGCAGCGAGCCGTCGAGCGCCGCGGTCAGAAGCGCCCGCGTCACCTTGATCGGCATGCGGCGGCCGACGCCGTATTTGCCGCCGGTCCAGCCGGTGTTGACCAGCCAGCAATCGACATTGTGGTTGGCGATCAATTCGCGCAGCAGATTGCCGTAGACGGACGGATCGCGCGGCAGGAACGGCGAGCCGAAACAGGTGGAGAATTCCGGTTGCGGTTCGCTTCCGAGGCCGCGCTCGGTGCCCGCCACCTTCGCGGTGTAGCCGGACAGGAAGTGGTACATCGCCTGCGCCGGCGTCAGTTTCGCTATCGGCGGCATCACGCCGAAGGCGTCCGCCGCCAGCATCACCACATTCTTCGGATGCGGCGCACGCCCGCTGCGGGAGGCGTTCGGAATGAAGTCGAGCGG
>NZ_JBAURI010000919.1:0-5062 GCF_049581145.1 Bradyrhizobium sp. | reverse complement strand
GCACTGACCAAGGACGGCGCCGTCATTCATCCGAACTTCCAGCCCAAATCTTCCTAGAAATTGGACTTAAGGAGAGAAGCCATGGAGCATATCGCGCATGCCGTCGATCCCTTTGTGTTCCGGCTGTCGATTTTCGTGCTTGCTGTGTTCGTCGGCTATTTCGTGGTGTGGTCGGTAACGCCGGCGCTGCATACGCCGCTGATGTCGGTGACGAATGCGATCTCCTCGGTGATCGTGGTCGGCGCGCTGCTCGCGGTCGGCGTCGGAATGATTTCCTCGGGCAGCGGCTGGGCGCGCGGCTTTGGCTTCGTCGCGCTGATCTTCGCCTGCGTGAACATCTTTGGCGGCTTCCTCGTCACCCAGCGCATGCTGGCGATGTACAAGAAGAAGACAAAGTGAGGATGGGGAATTTTCAAAAGATCGCGTCATGCCCCGCGCCTGCGGAGCATCCAGTGCGCCGGGACGGATCGTTGATTCCTGACGATTTCGGATTACTGGATCAGCCGCTTCCGCGGATGATGACGGGTGAGGGGGCTCGTTCATGAACGCCAATCTGTCTGCAGTTCTCTACCTCGTGGCGGGTGTGCTGTTCATCCTGTCGCTACGGGGACTGTCGAGTCCGGCTTCGAGCCGCCGCGGCAATTTCCTCGGCATGGGCGGCATGGCGATTGCGGTCGCCACCACGCTGGCGAGCCATCCCCCGGCCGACGGTATCGCCTGGCTTCTGGTCATTCTCGGCGTCGCCATCGGCGGCTCGATCGGCGCGGTGATCGCCCGCCGGGTGCCGATGACGTCGATGCCGGAACTCGTCGCCGCGTTCCACTCCCTGGTCGGCATGGCCGCCGTGCTGGTGGCCGCCGGCGCCTTCTACGCGCCCGAGGCCTTCGATATCGGCAGCCCCGGCAATATCCACCCGCAGAGCCTGGTCGAAATGTCGCTCGGCGTCGCCATCGGCGCCTTGACCTTCACCGGCTCGGTGATCGCATTCCTGAAACTGTCCGCCCGCATGAGCGGCGCGCCGATCATCCTGCCGGCCCGCCATATCATCAACAGCGCGCTCGCGATCGCACTCGTGGTGTTCATCGTCGGCCTGGTGCTGACCGGCAGCGCCATCGACTTCTGGCTGATCACCGTCATCGCGCTGGCGCTCGGCGTGCTCATGATCGTCCCGATCGGCGGCGCCGACATGCCGGTCGTGATCTCGATGCTCAATTCCTATTCCGGCTGGGCCGCGGCCGGCATCGGATTCACGCTCGGCAATTCGGCGCTGATCATCACCGGCGCGCTGGTCGGCTCCTCCGGCGCGATCCTGTCCTACATCATGTGCCACGCGATGAACCGCTCCTTCATCTCGGTCATCCTCGGCGGCTTTGGCGGCGAAACCGCAGCTGCGGCGGGCGGCACGGGCGAGGTGCGGCCGGTCAAGCTCGGCTCGGCGGATGATGCCGCTTTCATCATGAAGAACGCGCAGAAGGTGATCATCGTCCCCGGCTACGGCATGGCGGTGGCGCAGGCACAGCATGCGCTGCGCGAAATGGCCGACACCTTGAAGAAGGACGGCGTCGAGGTGAAATATGCCATTCACCCCGTCGCCGGCCGCATGCCCGGCCACATGAACGTGCTGCTGGCGGAAGCCAACGTGCCCTATGACGAGGTGTTCGAGCTCGAGGACATCAATTCGGAATTCGCGCAGGCCGACGTCGCCTTCGTGATCGGCGCCAATGACGTCACCAATCCGGCCGCGGAAGAAGACAAGACGTCGCCAATTTACGGCATGCCCGTGCTGCAGGTCTGGAAGGCCGGCACCGTGATGTTCATCAAGCGTTCGCTGGCCTCGGGCTATGCCGGCATCGACAATCCCTTGTTCTACCGGGACAACACCATGATGCTGCTCGGCGACGCCAAGAAGATGACCGAGAGCATCGTCAAGGCGATGTGACCGCCGGCGAGGAGTGATGGCTGTTCTGAAATGATGGCCGTCCTGAAATGGCTCCTGATCGTCGTTGTCGCGCCCTATTGCACAGGGCTTGTCGTGCTGTTCGTGCGCCAGCGTGCGATGCTGTTTCCGATTCCACCGGTGCGGCGCACTGCGCCCGATGCGGCTGGCCTGCCTGAGGCCAAAGAGCATGTGCTGATCAGTGCCGATGGCGAGAAGGTCATCGTCTGGCACCTGCCGGCCAGGCCCGGACACGAGGTCGTCCTCTATTTTCCCGGCAATGGTGACTTCCTCGCCGGGCTCGTCAGCCGCTTCAAGGTTCTGACCGCTGATGGCACCGGCCTGGTTGCGTTGTCCTATCGCGGCTATGCCGGCTCCAGCGGCAGCCCCAGCGAGCGCGGCCTGCTGCTGGATGCGGATGCCGCCTATGCCTTCACCGCGGCGCGCTATCAGGCGACCCGCATCGTGGCCTGGGGCTTCTCGCTCGGAAGCGGCGTCGCCACCGCTGTCGCGGCCGAACATCCCCTTTCCAAGCTGATCCTGGAGGCACCTTACACCTCCACGGTCGATGTCGCTGGCGCGCTTCTGAAATTCGTGCCGGTCAGCCTGTTGATGTTGGATCGATTCCATTCCGACCGGCGCATCACGGAGGTCACGGTGCCGCTGCTGATCATGCATGGCGCGAAGGACCCCGTGATCTCGATCACGTTCGGGGAACGGCTGTTCGCGCTCGCGCATCAGCCGAAGCAATTCGTCCGGTTTTCCGAAGGCGGGCATAACGATCTGGATCGGTTCGGCGCGACCGAGACCGCAAAGGCGTTCATCGACGGATGGCCCGGCTGACGGGGGCATCGGGGACGCCCCTGAACGCGGGCGAGTGGCCGCACGCTCATCGGCGTACGCCTGGATGACGTTCGCTCCGCTTTCGCGCATAGTCCTGCCATTGCATCTCGATGGGACTTTCGTGACATGAGCGGCGCGAGCCAGACGCCCAAATCGGCGGTGATTTTTCCGGCATTGGCCGTCATGCTGTTCGGGATCGTGACCGCGACCCACTACGAATTTGCGCTCTCGCCGGATGGTTTGGTGTTCGCAGCGCTTCTGCTCGCGATCCTGTTCGGCACCGTGTTTGCGGCAGTACATCATGCCGAGGTGATCGCGCACGCGATCGGCGAGCCCTTCGGCACGCTGCTCTTGACCTTGTCGGTCACGGTCATTGAGGTTGCGCTGATCGCCACGATCATGCTCGGCGACAGGGCCGCGCCGACCCTGGCCCGCGACACCGTGTTCGCGGTTGTCATGATCGTCTGCAACGGTCTGGTCGGCGTCTGCATCTTCATCGGCGGGCTGCGCTACCGCGAGCAGGATTTCCAGGTTGCGGGCGCCAATCTCTATCTGAGCGTGCTGTTCATGCTGGCGACCATCACGCTGGTGCTGCCCAATTACACGCTGACCACGCCCGGACCGGTTTATTCGGAGGCCCAGCTCGGCTTTGTCAGCATCGTGACCATTCTGCTCTATGGCGTGTTTCTCTATACCCAGACCATCCGGCATCGGGACTATTTCGTCGCTGGAACCAATCCAGCCGAGGAGGGCTCTCTCATTCACGGCCGAATGCTGGGATTGAGCATCGGGCTGCTGTTGCTGTCGCTCCTGTCCGTCGTGCTGCTGGCGAAGAAATTCTCGCTGGTCGTCGATATCGCGACTGCGGCGATCGGCGCACCTCCGGCCTTTGCCGGCGTCGTGGTGGCTTTGCTGATCCTGTTGCCGGAAGGCGTGGCGGCGATCTCGGCCGCGCGCCACAACAACCTGCAGAAAAGCATCAATCTCGCGCTCGGTTCCTCGCTCGCCACCATTGGGCTGACGATTCCGGCGGTG
Organism: Bradyrhizobium sp.; assembly: GCF_049581145.1. Taxonomy (GTDB): domain Bacteria; phylum Pseudomonadota; class Alphaproteobacteria; order Rhizobiales; family Xanthobacteraceae; genus Bradyrhizobium. The sequence continues at coordinate 1,248 of NZ_JBAURI010000919.1, read as the reverse complement.
GCCGCGGCTGCCTACTTCCTGAACAAGCAATTGGTGCTTGGGGTCAACGCGCAGGAGATGGTACTGTTGCTGCTCACGTTCATGTTGAGCCTTCTGACCTTCGGCACCGGTCGCACCAACATCTTGTTCGGTTTGGTGCATATCGTGGTGTTCGCGGTGTTCGCGTTTATGGTATTCATACCCTGAGGCTGGAGAGAAGCGGTGATCAGCGCGAAGTCCGAGGTTCAGGTCGACACGCCGGAGGTCCGAGTTACGGAGTGGCGCCTCGTGCCGGGCAGCGCGACCGGCCATCACATTCACGGCATGGACTATGTGATCGTTCCCGTGACGGAGGGCGAAATGACGATCGTGGCGCCCGATGGCAACCGTTCCAAAGCCCAGCTGGGCGTCGGTAAATCCTACTTCCGCAAGGCCGGCGTCGAGCACGACGTGCTCAACGAAACCGCCTCGGAAATCGTGTTCCTGGAGGTCGAGTTGAAATCGTAATCTGCCGTTTACCGAATCGCCACTGATCTGACGTAGTTGATCCCTGAATGCGCCTCAAAGTTCCCGCATCAAAAAACCCCGCCGGGGAGTGGTCGGCATGTTGAAATACCTGACGAAATTGGCGATGGACATCCTGCCGTCGGTGGCTGCGACCATCATCGGGGCCTACATCGTCAATCACTACATCAACAAGCCGACCCCGGATCGGCCAACGGCGGCGGTGGCTTCGACAACGGATCCCGGTCAGGCTGACGCCAAGGGTTCGAAATCTGCCGATTCCAAACTTGGCGACGTCAAATCATCCGATCCCAAGGCGACTGCGACCGCCAGCATTCCTGCTTCCGCCGTTACCTCCAAGGGTACCTTCGAGCGGACCACGATCGAGAAGTCGGCGGCGGAACGGCCTGCCGAGGCTAAATCCGCCGAGGCCAAATCTGCCGAGGCCAAATCTGCCGAGGCCAAGTCCACCGAGGCCAAGCCGGCCGAAACCGCCAGCATTCCAGCTGAGGCGCGGCACGCTCCTGCCGGGCCCGGAGCAAAGGAAAAGGCATTTGCGAAGGCTGTTCCGACGCCTGCGGCCTCGTCGACCGCCGCATCGTCGGCTGAAGCCGTGGCTGCTCCGGCGGAAGACCGCCGCGACGTGAACGAGCTGGCCCGCGCGGCGATTGAGCGCCTGCGTGGCAGCGGCGAGCACTCGACGCGCGCGCAGGAAGCCACGCGACTTCCGGAACCGCCGCGGGTTCAGGATGCGCCGCGCGTCGT
>NZ_JBAURI010000918.1:0-1645 GCF_049581145.1 Bradyrhizobium sp. | reverse complement strand
ACGTGTTGCGCTCCAGAAAGTAACCATAGAAGATGGCGACCGCGAACAGGCTCATCAGGGAGCGAATACCGCTGCACGCCTCCGCGACCTCCAATTGCATGGAGGGAAGCTGGATGATGTTGCCGTCGCGCAGAACCGGGACGCCGAAAAGTGGGAGGATCGCGCTGGCCATCCGGGAGGCCAGCAGCTGCAGCGGGAAGGTGATCTGATTGAAGAGGACGGCTGGAATCGGAATGGCGAGCAGGAGAACGAGAATGGCAAATCGCGTCTCGCGCAGCATCGCCCGTCCGCAGAGCGTCCAGACCATCCCGGCGAGAAGCATAACGAACGAAAGCCGCGAGAGAAAAAGCTCGGCGCCATAGATTCCCATGAACAGCACGAAGATGGCTGCGACGATCAGCCAGACGCCCGACCATGTCTGCTGGATCGGAGTGTCGCGCAGAACTTTGCGCTTGTCCCACAGCAGGAAGAGCGCGAACGGAGCGACCAGAAAGCCGTGGGAGAAGTCCGGATTGTTATACCAATCCGCTACCAGCTTGCCGACCACCTGGTAGTAGATGGCCGTAACAACCAGCGCCAAGAGGACAAAGGGCAGCCACGGAAGCCAGGACTGGGCTGTCTGGGACGGTGCCGGGACGCGTTCGTCCTCGATCGTCGATGCGGGAATAGTGGCGGATTGAATGTCCGGCATGCTGAAAGTTACCCTTACTAGAAAACTGAAGCAATTCCACTGCCAGAAAGCCGGCTTCGACGAGTTTATCTGTCCATTCCACAGAAGAGCTGCATCGAAGGGGTCTGGCACTTGAAGCCATCTGCGCTCGCATTGGCAAGATGCCCATGGAAATCACGGCCTATGCCTTGGTCGCTGCAAGGCTGGCCGGAGCGGGGACGGACACATCTTCTGCCGGCGTTCTCTTCGTTATACATCTCATAATAAATGAGTTGTATCGGAATTCAGGGGCGGTCCGGCATTCGAAGACGCTTGTGAGGCGGGAGGGACGGGATTCGATTGGTTCCATCCAAAGCCGGGCGGCGGCCGTAACTTCAGTGCAAGCACCCCATGCCATGGGATTTCCCGACAGCTTATCTGAGGCGACGTGACAGCCTCCGCAGCGACATTCCTCTCAGGAATCCTGCCTTCAGGTGCTGCGCCAGGAGTGCCCGACGGTCCCCAGCGGCCAAGCCTGAGTCCGATTGGGGAATCACAGAGGAAGTCTCCTTGCCAATGTGGAAGTGATTTACCACTTTTAACATCGTCGTGCATCACTTTGCAGCCAGAGGTGGAAGTCGTCGTTAGGTTTTCCTTAGTCGGCGTTTCCCTCCGTAGCCCCACCTTGAACATAACAAGGAAGTTGCAGAAGACTGCCGATTTTGATTGAAAGAGAACCTGCAACTTTTTGCGTTTGGCCCACGCGGTGCTATCAGTATTTGCCTAAGGAGTTCTCATGAGTGGTGTAGCGCGACCTGAGGGAAGATTGAGTGGCATTACCTCTTCCTTTGTTCTGAGCTGGGGGATGGTGCTGTTGCTGGCGCCTGCTGGCTTTGCCCAGACGACGGCACGGCCTGTCATCACCCCAACGGCGAAGCCGGCACCGGCGGCTCCCCAGTTGGCTACTCCCCAGGCGGAAGTCGCAATGGTAGACAC
>NZ_JBAURI010000917.1:0-1977 GCF_049581145.1 Bradyrhizobium sp. | reverse complement strand
CATTTCAACTATCCATCCTGATCTTCAGGTATCGATCCTGGCCGCTTTGCTCCGCCGGGCGCAGCGCAAGATGTCGTATCCGCGCCGAATAGTTTTCCGATTTCGCAGCATCGGAAAGCGCTCCGATTGTTCCATGCCGGCCCAATGGTCCTACGGAAAGCCGGCATCCAGCTTTCTTTCCGGAAAATGCGCTAGCTATTCTCGTCTTCCTTCATCGCCGCATTGGCGTTGTTGAACACGTTCTGCATCTGGTTCATCATCATTTCCTCGAACTCCGCTCCAAGGGTTTCAATGACCTTGTTGAGCTCGGTCTTCAGGGGGGTGGCGTCTGCGGCGCCGTTCACTGCATCCATTTCATTCTCCTGACGCTTATCGGTCTCTCTGTCGCCGACGGTTCACCTGGTTGCCGCAAGCCTCATCATGTTGCACCCGAACACCCCGGTTTGGTTCAGCTTTGCGATTTTATGCGGCTGGCGACCGGCCCGTCGGAAGGAGTCGGCGTGTAGCCGCCACGAAACACGCGCACCCGAATCTCATCACGGCCGCTATCCTCCCGCGATCGACGTGCCAAAGCGGTCAGCGTTTGCCGGGCCTGCGACAGGAAAGGTGGCGGCCCGGAAACGGAAACCACCCCCGTATCTTCGGTCGTCCGCACCGGAAACCGTGCATCGGAAATGCCGAGCGCACTGAGTTTTTCGGCTGCCTCGCTGGGCGACAGCCGGCCGGTGCTGACCAATTCGGACCTAACTTCGGTCTTGGCGTTGATGTGCAGTGTGGCGCCGTCAAAATACCAGACGAGGCCATAGCTCTCGCACAGGCCATCGAGAAATTCGCGCGCCGTCGTTGTCGAAATCTGTCCGCGCAACCGCCCGGTGACCTGGTCACTGACATCAACCGGCAGGTCAACATTGCGCCCAAATTCCACCAATACTCCTTTGATATCCTGGTCGACGACCAGATATCTGTACGGACCGGGCGGCAATGGGAGATCGGCGCCGACCACCGGGCCGATTGCGATCAGCGCCGCTGTGAACACCAAACCAGGGAGCACTCGTCTCGGCATGCAGGCCTCACGGACGTTGAGGGGCCACCGTTGAGAATGGCCTATGGAACATTCCAGGCAGTTGCGGCGGTCGTTATGGTGTTGGCAAATCCTCTTCGGATAGCCTGAAGAATTTCCTCGTTCGGCATTGCACGAGTGACATCTCCAGCTCATCTTCAATTTCTAGAGCTGTCTAATGTTGTTTGCAACGTTTTTGAAATTGTATTTATTATTCAATATTATATTCATCGAAATAGATATTGTATTTGACTTGGATTTCGAAGTGACTAGCCTTGTAGTTGCTTGCTGTGGTGCGGGTCAACAGGGCTAGTAACAGACCTGTCGAGAGGCCTCGCGCGCTCGGACTTGCAAGCAAGCCACTCGCTCATTGCGGGAGTTTTTCAGCGTCATTAATGAGGAGATTGAAGCATGACGGCCAAGCCACCTTCCGGCAGTTCCGGTGCATCTGGGAGCAGTTCCGGCGCCATCGCTCAACTGGCGGCTCTGCAGCAGAAAATGATCAAGGAGATGACGGAGCTCCAGGGACTTGAAGTCAAGTTCCAGGGTCAGTCGGCCCCGCTCCAGACGGGAAGGAGCGATGCGAGGAACATAACGGGCTAAGGCGTGCGCCAAAGCCGAAGCAATTGCGCGGCCGCCAGCGTCGGCGGCTGCAGACCATAGCCTGAGTCCTGCGCTCCCAAGGTCCTGCGCTCCCAAGGTCAGCAGAGAGGCGAAGTGCCGTGATCGAGTCGATGGCCATGCAATGGCCTGGAGTGATAAGTGCGAAACAAGTCGAGTTGAAATTCGAGGTCGTTGCGGGCGCTCATCGAGGCGCCGCGTTGCTGCTAAGCGAAGGCGATTACCGGATCGGCAGTTCGTCGGACGCCGATATTGTGCTGAGCGATCCGGGCATTGTCCCGGATCATGTCGTGCTT